>DOHD01000047.1:6201-7447 GCA_003535455.1 Acidimicrobium sp. | reverse complement strand
CCTTAACCGGTGTCGGCGCGACACTTTCTTTGGCCAGGTCAGCCACAGAATCGAAACTTGGTCTGATCAACTCGCCTGTCGGGTCGGCTTTTGGCGAGCCAACTGGTTTGTAGTCACTGAAGAATTCACGCCATGCCGCCGACAAAGTTTCAGGTTCGTCGCGATATCGCTCGTACATCTCCTCGACTAGCCAGGAGTTCGCACCAAAGTCTTCAGTATTCGACTGATCAACCATCAGTTACATCGTAACGATGATTATTTGAGAAGAACCTCTGATGCAATCCAAAGAATGAGCCACAAGACACCGCCCGTTATCATCGCGTTCTTGTGTGATTCATATGGCCACAACAATTTGTTTGTTGCTGCAGTGCCACCCAACAAACCAACTGCATTGATTTCAAGAATTGCGATCAACACCAACGCGATAATCAAAAGCGTCATTGCATTGCTCGATGTCGCGTTCGGAAACGCCGCTGGGTAAAAGTGGGCTGGTCCGACCATGAACCAGAGCATCGAGAACGAGAAAATAAAGTTCTGTCGAGATGCGAGCAAAGCCTTGCGACCTGCGCCGACAGCAGCAGGGTCGGCGGCTGCACCATTGATCACGTTGACGGCATTCGCCAAAACGACTTTCTGATTTTTCCAAATGATCATCCAAACATTGGCCGCCATCAAGGTGCCGATAGTCATGCCGATTGAAATGGTGTATTTGTGGGCGTCACCACTGCGCGACCAATAGTTCTCGACGATGCCAGTGATCAACAAACCGGTGCCGAGCGTTGCGATTGCCGCCCAACGAAACCACCACAGCGCACGACGCGCAATTTTGTCGATAGTGATCATTCGTGCTTTGCCTTCGTCGCCGTAAGCGGCGAGACCAGGCACCTGCACGAGGTTGAAGTAATAAAGCAAACCGATCCAAGTTATACCTACGAGAATGTGCAGGTAACGAAGCAAGAAATCTCCGATAAACGCCTGATCGAACAATTGCATTTTGACCTCTTTCGGTGTCGTTGTTAACTCTCTTACGCGAGTCTCCGCCAATTTAGCACGACCCCGTCGACAAATGGGTCCAACTCAATTGCAACTAGATTAGACGGCTGATGGCCGCCGAATTTATTTATACCTGCTACAAACTCGCCCGTTTCTATCCTCCAGATCGAACGGTGCTCGAGAATATTTCACTTTCTTTTTACCCGGGTGCCAAAATCGGCGTTCTCGGGTCAAATGGCAGCGGCAAATCGAG
>DOHD01000047.1:780-6146 GCA_003535455.1 Acidimicrobium sp. | reverse complement strand
CTCACACCTGGTTTCTCGGTTGGTTTGCTCGAACAAGAGCCGAAACTTGATGCTGCAAAAAATGTTCTTGAAAATGTCATGGATGGTGTCGCTCCGATTCGCGATCTTCTCGCCGAATACGAAAAAGTCACTGCGATGTGGGGCGAACCCGATGCCGACTTCGACAAGGTCGGCGCGTTGCAAGCACAACTTGAATCGAAAATAAACAGCGTCGATGCATGGAGCCTTGAACGCAATGTCGAAATCGCGATGGATGCCCTGCGTTGCCCGCCCAACGAAAGCGATGTCACAAAACTTTCGGGTGGTGAGCGCCGTCGCGTCGCATTGTGTCGCTTGTTGCTAAGCCGACCAGATTTGTTGTTGCTCGACGAACCAACCAACCACCTCGACGCAGAAAGCGTCGACTGGCTCGAGCGGTTCTTGCAAGATTATTCGGGCACCGTCGTGGCAATCACCCACGACAGATATTTCTTGGACAATGTCGCCAAATGGATTCTCGAACTTGACCGCGGCAAGGGCATTCCATTTGAGGGCAACTATTCAAGTTGGCTCGAACAAAAACAAGAACGCCTCGGACGTGAAGAAAAAGCCAACGAGTCGCGCAAGCGCACTTTGGCGCGCGAACTCGAATGGGTGCGCATGGCACCGAAGGCGCGCCAATCAAAAGGTAAGGCGCGTCTCGCCGCCTACGACAAACTGCATGCCGAGGCGCAAGCAGCAGAACGGAGCGACAGCAAACTTGAAATCGCGATACCACCTGGTCCACGACTTGGTGACGTCGTTATCCAAGTAAAAAACCTGTCGAAGGGTTACGGCGATCGATTGCTGATCGAAGATCTCACTTTCAACTTGCCACCAGCAGGCATCGTCGGCATTATCGGTGCGAACGGCGCAGGTAAAACAACTTTGTTCCGAATGATCACGGGTCAAGAGAAACCAGACTCGGGTTCGATCACCGTTGGCGACACGGTGGCGCTCAGCTATGTCGACCAAAGTCGCGACACGCTCAACCCCGACAATTCGGTTTACCAAGAAATTACAGACGGTATCGAAATCATGAAAGTCGGCAATCGCGAGATCAACGGTCGCGCCTACGTCGCGAGTTTTAATTTCAAAGGCAGCGATCAGCAAAAACGCGTCGGCGATCTCTCTGGCGGCGAACGCAACCGTGTACACCTGGCAAAGCTTCTTAAAAATGCCGGCAACGTTTTGTTGCTTGACGAACCAACCAACGATCTCGACATCGACACGCTTCGCGCGCTCGAAACATCGCTCGAGAGCTTTCCTGGTTGTGTTGTCGTAATTAGTCACGATCGTTGGTTTTTGGACCGAATCGCGACACACGTCTTGGCTTTCGAGGGCGACAGCCAAGTGCGTTGGTTCGAAGGCAACTTCACCGACTATGAGGCGTGGCGCAAAAAAGAAATGGGCATATCGGCCGATCAGCCGCGGCGCATCAAATACAAACCGCTTTCGCGCAAATAGCCGCGTGAAAACTTCACCAACGACTTCGCCCGCCTTGCGCAACATTCGCGTGATTTGCGCCGTGGTTTTTGTCGCCGGCATTGCCGGCATGATCATTACCTCGATTGCCGGCAACAACGTCGGCGTCGTCAACACCATCGGTGGCGCGACCGCAATTTCGGCGCTCGTTTTGTTGGTCGCCACCATCACCTCGAACTCGGTTCGCCCCGAAGTATTCGACGAGGCAGACGCCGAACGCCTCGAACGAAAGATCGCCGAACTCACCAAGGCTGGTACCGACGAAGCCGCACTTCGCGAGATTGTTCACCAAGCCAAGCGACTAGGCGGAACAACCTGGCGAAAAAACTAGGCGAAAATCTTGAACTCGCTCAACGATCACGAATTCGCCGCATACTTAGCAACTGAGACCGGCAAACGACTCGTTGCGTTGCGCAACTCGCTCGTTGAGCGAGGTGTCTGGGGTTGGGATCTAAAAGATGCCGGCGATGCAATGGCTCAAGAGTTTTTAATGTCGCAGTTGCGCGAGTTTCGCCCTGACGACGCCGTGCTCAGCGAAGAAGCCGTCGACAACGCAAAGCGACTTACGGCCGACCGAGTTTGGATAATCGACCCACTTGACGGCACGCAAGAATTCAGCGAACCAGATCGCAGCGATTGGGCGGTGCACGTCGCGCTATGGCAACGAGATAAAAATGACGGCTCGCATGCAACAGCAAACAGGTCAACCAATCGCGGCTCACTTGTGGCCGCCGCTGTCGGTTTGCCCGCGATCGAATTGACCCTTGGCACGAACCCCCCGCCCGCACAACCAAAAAATTATGACGGCCCGCCACGACTCGTCGTTTCACGCACAAGAACACCGCGCGAAGCAATCATCGTTGCCGAAGCACTCGGTTGCGATGCGATGCGACTCGGTTCGGCGGGCGCCAAAGCAATGTCAGTCGTGCTCGGCGAATGCGATATCTATTTGCACGCAGGTGGTCAACACCAATGGGATTCAGCCGCGCCTGTCGCCGTCGCCCGCGCCGCGGGTCTGCACACGAGCCGCATCGACGGCTCACCCCTTATATATAACGAACAAGACACGTGGCTACCCGACTTGATCGTCTGTCGACCCGAACTAGCAGAACCAGTTCTCGCCGCACTCGGTCACAAAAGTTAAGACAACATCATGCGTGTGATCATCGCATCATGCAGCGTCACCTACGAAGGTCGACTCGCCGCGTCGCTGCCAGAAGCAAAGCGCTTGATCATGATCAAAGCCGACGGATGCGTCGCGATACATGCCGACGGCGGCGCCTACAAACCACTCAATTGGATGAACGCGCCGAACACATTCGAAGAACTCGCAGACCGCCTTGTTGTTCGCAACCCGAAAGGCGAAACCCTGACGATTCAACTTCATCAGGTTTACTCTGATGTCGCCCACGTTCTTGGTGAAGACCCTGGTCTGACCAAAGATGGTGTCGAAGCCGACTTGCAGGTTCTGCTCGCCGCTATGCCAGAAACAATCGAACCTGGGTTGACTTTGATTCGCCGCGAATACCCGACCGCGGTCGGTCCGGTTGATTTGCTCTGTCGCGACGCAAATGGTCAAACAGTGGCTATTGAGATAAAGCGTCGCGGCGAAATTGACGGCGTCGAACAACTCACGCGTTATATCGATTGCCTGCACGCCGATTCGGCGCTCGGCAAAATTCGCGGCATCTTCGTCGCCCAATCAATCAAGCCACAAGCACGTGTGCTCGCCGAAAGCCGAAACATCGGTTGGTGCGAAGTCGACTACGAAGAACTACGCGGCAAAAAATCTGACGAACTAAAACTCTTTTAAATTATTTCTTTTGCGGCTGCGGCCAAGTGCCGTCACGACCATCCATACCGGCATTCAACCGAGCCTTGGCCATCATCTCTTCGACAACTGGCCCAAGTTTTGTTGGGTCGTCAACTGGCTTGTGCGTCGGCCCACGATGCCAACCTTCGGCGATCGCCAAGACGTCACCGCTCGCTTCAAATACTCGCCCAGTAATGCCCGCCGATTCGGTCGAAGCCAGCCATGTCACGATCGGTGCAATCCATTTCGGCGAACGCTGTTCACGTTCTGCCTCGGTCTCTGGTGCGGGTCCGAGGTTTTCTGTCATGCGCGTCAACGCAACCGGCGCGACCGCGTTAACGGTGACGCCATATCGAGCAAGTTCAAGTGATGCAATTGTCGTAAACGCGGCAATGCCAGCTTTTGCGGCACCATAATTCGTCTGACCGACGTTGCCATAAATGCCAGAAACCGACGAAGTATTAATAATTCGACCATCGACTGGTTTGCCCGCTTTGCTTTGGTCGCGCCAATATGCGGCAGCGTGTCGCGACGGTGCAAAAGTGCCNNTTGAGGTGCACTTTGATTACGGCGTCCCATTCTTCTTCGCTCATGTTGGCCAACATTCGATCGCGCAAGATGCCTGCGTTGTTTACCACCGCATGCAAATCGCCAAAAGTTTCTACGGCGGTCTTGATCAGACGCTCAGCGCCATCCCATGAAGAAATATCGTCGCCATTGGCGATTGCTTTGCCACCCATCGCTTCGATTTCGTTGACAACTTGTTGCGCAGGCGACGCATCGCCACCTTTGCCGTCGACTCCGGCGCCGAGATCATTGACAACTACGAACGCACCGTGTTTGGCGAGACTAAGCGCATGCTCGCGACCAATTCCGCGACCTGAACCAGTGACAATTACTACTCGACCTTCACATAAGCGACTCATCGCCGAGAACTCTAGCCTGAGGCTCGTGGTCAATGCGAGTTCGCAACAAAAAGCACCGAACCATTGTGATGTTCTAATCGTCGGCGCCGGACCAGCGGGTGTCGCCGCTGCACTAACCCTCGTCGCGAGTGGCAAAGATGTGTTGATCATCGACAAAGCAGTTTTTCCGCGCGACAAATGTTGCGGTGATGGGTTGACGACTGGCGCGCTAAGAATTCTTGAGATGCTCGGCTTCAACCCGAACAGTGTCGCCAATTATCAGATTTGCGACGAGGTCGCACTTCGCTCGCCTTCGGGTCGCGAAATTCAACTTGACCTGCCGAATGCGCGCGATCAAAAAACCGGTCAGTTCGCCGCAATCGCCCCACGAATCGAACTCGATAACGGNNCGAATCGAACTCGATAATGCACTCGTGCAACACGCACGAGCGAGCGGGGTGCGCATTGTCGAAAACTGTGCGTTTGTTTCGGTCGCCAGCCAGAACTCACACGAGATTATTGTCAACACAGATTGTCCGGCGAACCTTGTCGATTACAAAGAAATCACCGCGAAGTTTATGATCGCAGCCGACGGCATGTGGTCGCCGGTGCGCAAATCGCTTGGCGCCTCGCAAAGCGGATACCTCGGTGAGTGGCACGCGTTTCGTCAATATGTCGGCAATGTGACCGGCCCCGCTAGCAAGAAACTATTCGTCTGGTTCGAAAAAGATTTGCTGCCCGGTTACGCCTGGTCGTTCCCGCTACCAAATGGTCGGGCCAACATCGGTTTTGGCATTTTGCGCGGATCAAAATATTCGGTGCAAGAAATGAAAGCGCTGTGGGTAGAACTTCTCGCAAGACCGCACATTGCGTCTGCGCTGGGTCAACACGCGACGCTTGAAGGTCGACACACCGCATGGCCGATTCCGGCGCGCATCACATCGGCAAAACTCTNNCTCTATTTATTGGTGATGCGGTTTGCGCCGCCGACACGATGACGGGTGAAGGCATAGGTCAGGCGCTTTTAACCGGTGTGCTCGCCGCCGAATCAATAACGAGCTCGCCGCAATACAACCAGCACAAAATCTGCAAGTCATATTCGCAAAAGATCGAGCGTGATTTTTTCGCCGATCACCGCATGAGTT
>DOHD01000047.1:0-672 GCA_003535455.1 Acidimicrobium sp. | reverse complement strand
CGTTGGCATCGCAAGTTTCTCAAGCGAGATGGCGCATTCAAGTTAAGCCAATCGCTTGAGACCAAGTAAGTTGATAGCCGTGCGCACACGTATCACCGATCTGTTCGACATCGAGCACCCGGTGATGTTGGCTGGCATGGGTGGGGTCTCTTATCACGAACTCGTCGCCGCAGTCAGCGAGGCCGGTGGCATCGGCACCTTCGGCGCGTCAACAATGCGCGACGGCGAACTCGCGCGCGAAATAACCGCGGTCAAAAAACTCACAAAAAAACCGTTCGGGGTCGACTTGCTCACCGCGCTACCCCAACATTTTGAGCAGGGCATCCGCGACGTCATCGACGGGGGTGCACGAATTTTTGTCGCTGGCCTCGGCGTGCCTCGCGACGCGATCGACTTGTTGCACAGTCACAATATTTTGGTCGGCTCGATGTGCGGCAAAGTGCGACACGCTGTGGCCGCAGTTGCCAGCGGTTGCGACTTTGTCGTCGCCCAAGGCACCGAAGCAGGCGGTCACACTGGCCTCGTTGCAACTATGGCGTTGGTGCCACAAGTCGTCGACGCTGTTGCAGACCGAGTGCCCGTGGTTGCTGCGGGCGGTCTCTTCGATGGTCGTGGTCTTGCCGCGTCACTCGCACTCGGCGCCGATGGCGTCTGGGTCGGCACAAGATTCAT
>DOHD01000038.1 GCA_003535455.1 Acidimicrobium sp. | reverse complement strand
TGCTCTGCGCAACCGCATTGAGCGTGGCACCCGTGCCATTCGGGCCGACGGTAACAGTAGTCACCGATGCTGTCGGCGCCGTGTTGTCAATCACGATTGCTTTTGAGCCTGCAAGTGACGCGGCGTTATCTAATGCCGGCAGCGTTAAAACCGCATCTTCATTGCCCGCATTTTTGATCGCGCCACCCGCCCCTAGCGCCAGCGAGTCAGTCGCTTTGTAGTTGAGGTCTGAAGATGTATCAGGGTTAGTTGTAGTCGAAATCGTGTAATTAAAAGTCAAAGTGTTTGTGCCAGAGCCAGAAACATACGTCGCCATGCGATCGGTTGTGCCTGTTTCTAGTTCGAGTGTCGGGTTACCAGTGACGTTCACACTCTGGTTAAATGTCACCTGAATCGGAATTACTGGCGAACCAACTTTGTAAGACCCGTTTGCAGTTGTCGATGTGACACCGGTGATCGTCGGCGCCACCGCAAGTGCAGGCGTGACCTGAAAGGTCGCCACCGTCAACACGGCAACAAATAATGAAACTTTGCGGTTCATCACAACCCCCAACAAATCATCTCTGCAATAAATATAGTTTCTACTCTTCGTTAGAGTAACAACTATATTTAACGGGTGCAAATTTTAAGAGAATAATTCACCTAGAATTTGGTTCAATTGTCATGCTCATAAAGCCAGTAAACAAACCAACGATTGCACGCAGGGCACCTTCGCAACGGACCAACGCCAATACCGTGCGGGTGCTCAAGGCCATCATGCGAAACGCCAGCGAATTGGGCATTGATGAACTAAGCGCAACTCGAGTGGCAAAGTTGTCAGGTTTGACTACCGGTGCTATTTACGGTCGGTTCGAAGACCATGACGAAATGGCTGTCGAACTGTGGCAATCTGTAATACGACAGCCGTTTAGGGCCCGTCTACAACGCAGCGTCGAATATTTATACGACCGCCACGCAGGTTCTGACAAGAAGTCAAAATCGTTTAGCTCCGAACAAATCGCAACAATAGCCAAAGACTTTGAGACGCCCGACGAAATGGCCAAAGTGGGTGCCGAATTTTTGGTCATCGCCCGCCGCAATCTTGCAGTTGGCGAAGTTGTCCTGCCAGAAGTGACTGGTTGGTTCAACGAAGTGGGTCTATCCCGCACCAATGAGGCAATCGACAACGCCGCGATTGCCATCGCACTATCTGCTTCAATTGGCACGGCACTGCGCGCCTTTGTCATGAAATCGAACCCCAATTGGCTGGCTATCGCCAACGGGCTTCGCAATGCTGCCACAGGTGCAACATCAAACGCCCTACAAACTAAGCCCGAACAACCAAAATGGATCAATCCAGAAACAGACAACCCAGTGCGCACGGCATTAATTCACGCTGTAGCCGAAGTTGTTGCCAAGTCGGGCTACGCCAACGCCACAATTTCGCGTATCGTGCGGCGCGCCGGGGTCACCAACGGTTCTCTCTACAACCTTTACACCGACAAAGAAGCACTCACTGACGATGCAATGCAGATATTTCTCAACTTGTCATCAGATGTCAATCGTCAAGGCAATCGTCGGGCAAGTTTAGAAACACGGATGGATCGCGGACTTGCCGATAGTTTCGCCCTTGGTCTGATGCCAAGTCGCCGCATGTGGCTTGACTTTCGCCTTGAGTGTCTGATTGCGTCGCGAAACCACCTGCCAACTCGAAAAAAATTCAGACAAAGCCTCGAGCGATCTCGTGACGACCTCGGCGCGACGATGCCAGACTTGCCCAGCGAAATTGTCAATCTTCTTTCAAGCGGCGAACAAGCGGTCGGCATCGGTTTTACTGTGCTTGAACCTTATACATCGGTGTTGCCTGTGTGTGATTTTTACTCAATCATGTCCAAACTTTCGGAGCAGAATCAGTTGCTGCGTCGGGGCACTTAACCCGCGAAATATCGCAATCTAAAAATCGTCTACGAAAAAGGTGGCGCCGGAATATATTGCGTTATCGGTTGACCGGCCATCACGGTCCACTGTGATCCTGCGATGCGTTCGGTGAGCGCGCGCATTGCCAAGTCGCCGGCAACCGAAACATCCATTACACCCATGCTGAAACTTTTTGCATACTCGCGCGCAAGTTCGCTAACTAGCGGCGTATCAAGAAACCCTGGGCATAGCGCGCTAATGCAAACCCCGTGCGGTTCGAGTGCGGGGCCGAGCGACTTCACGAGACCCACCATTGCGTGCTTGGTTAATCCGTAAATTGGGTCGGGCGCAATCGCGATTATGCCGGCCAGCGATGCCGTTACCAAAATGTGGCCTGTCTTGCGCGCGACCATGCCTGGGATCACCGCGCGAGCGCCGTAGACGACGCCGTCAACATTGATGCTCATGATTCGCTCGTAGGCATCGTTATCGACTTTTTCTAGCGGATAGTTCGAGATGTTGCCGATCACATTTTGATGCGTCGAGACGCCGGCGTTTAGACACACAATGTCGAACGGCTCGAATGTCGGTATCAGTTTTTGCCATGCTTGCGAGTCGGTCACATCGAGATGCACAAATTCTCCGCCGACTTCGACAGCAATTTGCTTGCCAAGCGTGTCGTTGACATCGGCGACTACGACAGTTGCACCTTCACGAGTGAACCTGCGTGCCATCTCTGCGCCGATGCCGCTAGCGCCACCCGTGATAAACGCGCGCTGCCCCGCGAGTTGTCGGCCGCTCATCAGCGTTTAAAGGTGAGCACTATCAGAACTGCGCCCAATGCAATAAGCCCAAAACCTTGCACTGCAACGGCCGCACCGGCGACTAAACCAAAAATTTTTCTCATAAGACTCACGATCTGATAGTTGTTAGAACGCTAGCCGAGTTTCACCCAGCCGCCGACAAGCCCGCTCATGAAACCGCCATCGACTTGAACATCGGTGGCATTTAGCCATTCAAGCGTCGGGTCAGAGAGAAACAAAATTACTCGCGCAATATCT
>DOHD01000068.1:504-13820 GCA_003535455.1 Acidimicrobium sp. | reverse complement strand
ATTGGCGTGGCAACGAAAAAGGACCAATGTTGCAACGGATCTATGGCACCGCTTGGGAATCGAAGTCGGCTCTCGCCGAACATCTGCATCGACTCGAAGAAGCCGAGAAGCGTGACCATCGTCGTCTTGCAGTTGAAATGGATCTTCTTTCGTTTCCACAAGAACTTGGCGGTGGGCTCGCGGTTTGGCACCCGAAAGGGGGCATCGTGCGAAAACTCATGGAGGACTACTCACGAGAGCGTCATCAAAGCGGTGGCTACAAGTTCGTATTCACCCCGCACTTGGCCAACTCTCATCTGTTCGAAACTTCTGGTCACTTGCAGTTTTACAAAGACGGTATGTATCCACCGATGGAAATGGACAACGGTACGTATTACCCCAAACCGATGAATTGCCCGATGCATTGTTTGATATACCGCGACCGCCAACGAAGTTATCGAGAGTTGCCGTTGCGTTTGTTCGAACTTGGCACCGTTTATAGATATGAGCGTGCAGGCACTCTGCACGGCTTGCTTCGCATTCGAGGCTTCACGCAAGACGACAGTCACATTTTTTGCACCCAAGAGCAGATGGCCGATGAAATCGCGTCGCTTCTCGATTTTGTTTTGAGCGTTTTGCGCCGATTCGGTTTCAACGACTTTGATTTCAAACTCAGCACTCGCAACGCCGACAAATCTGTCGGATCGGACGAGATTTGGCAACAAGCAACAGACGCGTTGCGCGAAGCGCTTAATCGACATGGTTTGCAATACTCGGTCGCTCCGGGTGACGCGGCGTTTTATGGCCCGAAAATCGACATTGATGTTCGCGACGCGATCGGCAGAAAGTGNNGTGGCAGTTGAGCACGATTCAATGTGACTTCAACTTGCCCGAACGCTTTGGACTCGAATACATTGCCACCGACAATTCTCGAAAGCGCCCGATCATGTTGCATCGTGCGTTGTTCGGTTCGATTGAGCGATTCTTTGGGGTGTTACTCGAGCATTACGGGGGTGCTTTCCCAACTTGGCTTGCGCCTGTACAGGTTCGAGTTCTCGCGGTCTCTTCAGCACACGAAAAATATGCAACTCAAGTTGTTGAGCGCTTGGTCAAAAGCGGCTATCGGGTCGACCAGTTGGTAGCCGATGAACAACTCGGCAAGAGGATTCGGGCATCCAAACTTGAACGCATCCCCTATGTTTTGGTTGTTGGAGATGACGATGTCGCGAATATGACCGTAGGCGTCAACCCGCGCGGTGGCGAAGTTCGCCGCGATGTTGGCTTGGATGTTTTCTTGGCTCAGCTGAAAGCCGATGTCGGTGAAACTCAAAATGTCGGCTGAAAAAATGGTGGTCGTGTCGTGTTAGAGCGAATCTGGAATGGTTGGCGTGCAGACTATGTCGTGCATGGCCAAGGTGCCCAGAAAAAGTCTGAGCGTTCCATTTTTTCGCAGATCATCGATAGCAAGTTGACAGACGAAGAAAGTTATATCGTGCATCGAGGTGACAAAGTTTTTGCGTTAATGAACGCATTTCCATATACATCGGGGCATCTTTTGGTCGTGCCATATCGTGAAGTTGCCGAGCTTGAAGACCTAACAATCGAAGAAACCTCAGAGTTGTGGGCGACGGTTACAACTGCGGTCAAGGTTTTGAAATCTGTTTATCATCCCGAGGCGTTGAATGTTGGCATCAACCTCGGTGCTGCCGCTGGCGGGAGCATCGCGCAACATTTGCATGTGCACATCTTGGGTCGATGGGGTGGCGACACTAATTTCATGGTTGCAACCGCCAACACCAAGATTTTGCCCGAGGCACTCGAT
The DNA here is from genome assembly GCA_003535455.1 of Acidimicrobium sp. GTDB lineage: Bacteria > Actinomycetota > Acidimicrobiia > Acidimicrobiales > Ilumatobacteraceae > BACL27. The sequence continues at coordinate 12,019 of DOHD01000068.1, read as the reverse complement.
GTCAGCGCCGATCGGGTTCGAAAAGCATGGTCTATCCAGAAATGAAACATATATATGTCTGATTCGTCAAATGAAATTCGCGATGAGTTGCCTCAAGACTTGAACGTCACGGCATTTGTCGGGCCGTACAAGTTTCCTGACAACAGTCGACGAAGAATTCCTGGGGCAATTTACTTGATCATCGCGGTTGCAAGTTTTGTGTTGTGGGTCGCACAAAGAGAAAGTGATTCGGGTCTCGTAGGTGACGGTTTTCTCGGTGCGTCAATTTTATTGGCAACAGTCGGATTGTTTTCGCTTTCTTCATCGTGGCGAATGACCGTCGACGAAAAACTAGCTCTAGTGCACGCAACTCGGGCTGTTGGCTTTGCCGTGGGTCATGCTTCTGCGCAACAGGTGTGGCGGGGTTTTCGAAGTCGGCCAACTTGGCGAGTGATGTGCTACAGCATGCAGGAACCACCGCTACAACGCGGGCTGGTTTTGATCGATGCCGTGGATGCACGCGTTGTCGAGTGTCTGGTCGAATCAAACCCTGAGAGTTAGGCTTTAAATATGTTCGACGGCAGCTTTCGTCACCAAGTAGAGAAAGTTGTTCGGCCGGTTGGCGAGCAACTTCGCAAAACCAGAATTTCGCCAGATCACCTGACATTGGCCGGTTTGTTCGTTGCATTCGGCGCCGCAACCGCGATCGGTATGGGTGCATTGCGACTAGGTCTCTTGCTGGTCGTTTTAGCGGCATTGCCCGATTTGCTCGATGGCGCTTTGGCCAAGGCTTCGAATCAAAGTAGCCAGCGCGGAGCATTTTTTGATTCGACAATTGACCGAGTCACCGATGCGGTGTTGCTCGGTGGAGTTGCCTGGTTTCTCGGTTACCAACGAGGAGCATACGCTTCGGTTTTGGTTTTTGCCGTGATGGCCGTGTCATCTTTGATCTCGTATCAGCGCGCCAAAGCCGAGTCGCTCGGGCTTAACGCCAAAGGCGGACTAATGGAGCGAGCCGAGCGAATTATCTTGTTGTGCGTTGGTTTGCTCTTTGATGCGTTGTTGTTCTGGGCGATGGTACTGATGCTCGTATTGGTGACGATCACAGCGATTCAGAGATTCTTCAAGGTTTGGAATCAAGCAGCCGTGGCACCTGCAATTGCCGATCGTGTCGCCTTGCGTCAGTCGCGCCGAGCCTCACGCCGGGCCCAGCGCGATGACAGACGGCTTCGAGTAACTCGACGTCGTCGCGTGCAGTGATTTTTGGTTATCGACTAATTTCGTGGCTCGCACGAGTCGCACCTTCGTTTGTCTTTCGAGCAATAGATTCACTTGTAGTGCCAGTTCTATGTTCGCTGATGCGTCGACAGCGCAAGATCGTGGGCCTAAACATGCGGCGGGTCAACCCGAGTTTGAGTGATCGCGAAATCAAAAGAATCGTGCGTCGCGCATACGAAAGTTATGCCCGCTACTACATCGAAACATTCAGGTTGCCGTTGCTGGGCAAAGCAGCGATTGACAGCGGAGTCGAAGTTCTTGGCTTCGAGCACATTCAAAACGCGCTCGCAAAAGGTAAAGGTGTCATCTTGGCGCTGCCACACTTGGGTGGCTGGGAGTGGTCGGGTCGATGGCTGATACATCAAGGACATGAGTTGCATGCGGTTGTTGAAAGATTAAAGAATGACGAATTATTCGCGATGTTTATGCATCTGCGCAAAAGTTATGGCGTTTCTGTGATTCCGTTAGACGACAATGCGGGTGTCGCCGTGCAGGAAGCGCTCGCAAAAAATCAAATTGTCGCATTACTTTGCGATCGCGATCTTCAAGGCAATGGTGTTGAAGTCGACTTTTTTGGCGAGAGCACCACTGTGCCGGCTGGTCCGGCATTTTTCGCGTTGCGTACCGGGGCGGCGCTGGTTCCGATCGGTACATACTTTGCCAAAGGTTTCGACCAACATCAGACTTTAGTAATGCCGCCGATCAATGTGAGCCGCGAAGAATCTCTGCGTGATGACATCAAACGCGTCGCGCAAGAATTGACCAAGTCGATTGAGGTGCTTATTCGACGGGCACCTGACCAGTGGCATTTGTTTCAACCCAATTGGCCCAGCGACAAAGCTGAAAAATTATCTAGCGATATGCATCAAACAATTGGTTGATTGCGATGGCCTGACCACCTGAGGTGGATGACATCACGGCGATTGGCAACACTCGCTGCATCGACCAATCGAATAGCTTCTCACGAACCGAATCGGCATCTCCAGAAATCGTGCAGTCATCAAGCCATTCGTTGTCCATCGCCGAAATAATTTCGGCGTTTCGCGACTCTTTTGGTGATTCAGTCAAAATTTTTTCAAAGGCGTCGATTTGTGCGCCGTAGCCGCAGGATCGCCAGTAGTTTCGATAGTTGGGCAGAGTCACATAGCCGACCAGTGTTTTGCGATGAATGGCTCGAGCCGCTTCGATGTCATCGCTAATGACAGTCGGAATCATGTTGGCGATAAACATTTCGTTGCGTCTCGAGTCATCAAGTATCGCCAGTTGTGCCGAGATGCTTTTACGCGACGCATTGGCCCAGATCGCACCATCAGAAATTTCACCGGCCAATAAGAGCATTTTATTTCGCAATGCTGCTAGATATATCGGCGGAAGCTCACCAGAAAATCGTTCTTGAGTTTTCATCGTCTCTAGATAGTTCTTGATGTCGGCAAGCGGAGTAGCAGTAGTGGCGCCAAGACGGTTGATAACCGGGCCGTGGCTTACGCCAAGACCTAAAGCAAATCGACCATTTGAAATCTCGTGGATATGTGCCGCCGTGTTGGCCATCTCGATGGCGTGACTGTAATAAATCGGTTGAATTGAAGTCCAAAATCGAATCGAATTCGTCGAATGGGCCAGTGAAACACAAAAACCGATCGTCGCACCGAGACTCGGGCAGGCGATGCCAGAAAAATTCAATTCTTCTGCGCGTTGGGCAAGCTGAAGCATTGAGTGGCGTTTCGTCGCTGTTGCAACCATTGAAACTGCTGGCCTAAATGTTTCGGGTGAATTCATACATTAAAACTAGTCGTAATGGTCGTACCGTAGAAGCGGTGAATGATTCGAAAACAAACACAATTTTTGGCTCATCGTATGTGCGCAAAAAAATGTTGCGCATCGGTTTGATCTCTCCGTATAGTTTGACGATTCCTGGAGGAGTTCAAGCACAAGTTTTGGGTTTGGCGCGCGAGTTGCGAAAAATGGGTCATGAGGCTCGCGTTCTTGGGCCATGCGATGGACCACCGCCCGAACCATTCGTGACGCCGCTCGGCAATAGTTTGCCGACGGCGGCCAACGGTTCGGTCGTGCCGCTTGCGCCAGACCCGTCGGCCGCGTTGCGTACGATTCGGGCGATCAACGACGAGGCTTTCGACGTATTGCATTTGCACGAGCCGATTGCGCCGGGCCCTACAGTCACGGCGCTGTTGTTGCGTTTGGCACCGATGGTCGGCACTTTTCACGCGGCAGGCGACATCGCTTGGTATGGGCGCTTGAGCAAAGGCGTGAATTGGATCGCTGATTTTTTGGATGCTCGAGTGGCGGTATCGCCACAGGCGCGCGAACTCGCACATCGGTATTTGGGCGGTGAATATGAGATCTTGTTCAACGGCATCGAGAGCGAAGCATATTTGCAACCCGAAACGCTGCGAGGCGAGAAAAAATCAGTTTTCTTCTGTGGCCGATATGAACCAAGAAAAGGTTTGGCAGTTTTGCTTGAAGCGTTCGAGAAACTCGCCGACGATATAGAACTCTGGGTTGCATCTGACGGAGAAGGTATCAGCGAACTAAGAGCGAAATACGCCCATGACGGCCGTATCTCATGGCTTGGTCGCATCACCGATGCCGAAAAAATTGATCGACTGGCAAAGTGCTCGGTTTTTTGTGCGCCAAGTTTGCACAGCGAATCATTTGGCATCGTCGTGCTTGAGGCGATGGCGAGTGGTGCCCCTGTGGTGGCGAGTTCGCTCGAGGGTTATCGAAACGTCGCGACACATGGCGTGAACGGCTGGCTGGTTGAGCCAGGTGATGTCGCGGGGCTAACCGAAGCTTTGGCAAAAATAATCGGCGACGAGAAATTGGCTGGGCGACTGCGGTTGGCGGGTTTGGAGCGAGCCAAAGATCTTTCTATGCGTCATCTCGCTGAAATCTATGTCGAGATTTATCACAAAGTTTTGGAGCGCGAAAGTTTTGATCCAGATCATCATCCAAAAAGTCGCGTTGTGCGAATGTTTTCAGATCGCGTGTTGCGTAAACCCCAGCAGTCTTAGTGTCGCAGTAGAATAAGACTCCACCCCCACACGAAAGCAAGAGGTGTTATGTCGTCTTTGATTTGGCTGGTTGTGTTTGTAGTACTTGTTGGCTTTGTCGCCTTGTCATACAACTCATTGGTTCAGAGACGTAACCAAGTTAAAAATGCCTGGTCGCAAATTGATGTGCAGTTGAAGCGACGCATCGAGTTGATTCCAAATCTCGTTGAAACCGTCAAGGGTTATGCCGATTTCGAACAAAAGACACTGCAGCAGGTCATTGCCGCTCGAAACGTGGCAATGGCGGCACCAAGCACGGTCGCAGGTCAAGCCGGCGCCGACAACGCACTCTCTGGTGCGTTGCGGCAATTGTTTGCTCTGTCTGAGTCGTATCCAGATTTGAAAGCAAATGCAAGTTTTTTGAGTTTGCAAGAAGAATTGAGCAACACAGAAAGTCGCATCGCTTACGCTAGGCAATTTTTCAATGACGCGGTTTTGACATACAACAATTCGGTCAGTTCATTTCCAAGCGTAATTTTTGCATCAATTTTTAAATTTCAAGAGAGCGAATTTTTCGAAGCGTCAGATGCCGAAAAATCAGCGCCGAAGGTGCAGTTCTAGGTTTTCGGTTTTTATGCATGATTTAATTTCATCAAATAAGCGCCGATCAATATTCTTGTTGCTCGGATTCGTGTTTTTAACCGTTGCAGCTGGTGCGGCAGCGGGTCAAGTTTCGGGCAATCCAATATTCGGCACATCGATCGCTTTGATCATCTCGGCGGTAATGGCGTTCACTTCATACTGGAAGTCAGATTCGATCGCGTTGCGTGTGAGTCGCGCCAAACCCGCCGACGAGCAAACCTATAAACGACTGCACAATTTGGTTGAAGGTTTGTGCATTGCCGGTGGCTTGCCGAAGCCTCGCGTATATGTGATCGACGACCCTGCACCAAATGCTTTTGCTACAGGTCGCAACCCGAAACATGCGGCGATCGCCGTGACTAGTGGTCTGCTCGAGAAACTTGACCGTGTCGAACTCGAAGGTGTTCTGGCGCACGAACTCTCACACATCAAGAATTACGACATTTTGGTGTCGACTTTGGCGGTAACCCTTGTCGGTACGATTGCGATTCTCACCGACTTGGCGATTCGCATGATGTGGTGGAACGGCGGGCGAGTCAGTCGTTCGTCAGATCGTCAAAACTCGAGCAATCCGCTTGCGTTGGTGGGCTTTGCTTTGCTAATTATTGCGCCAGTCATAGCCCGAATAATGCAAGCCAGTGTGAGTCGTCGTCGCGAAACATTGGCCGACGTCTCGGCATGTCAGCTGACTCGTTATCCGCCAGGTTTGATATCCGCTTTAGAGAAACTTCAGGCAGATAGCACGGTGACGCACTCAGCCAGTATGGCTACGGCCCATATGTGGATTGAGCAGCCTTTGTCGGGGGTGAATGACACAGGCAGGTTGGGTGGATTTCATAAACTATTTAATACCCACCCACCGCTCTCCGAGCGAATAGCACTCTTAAGGGAGATGTAAAAAATGCGTAATAGCAAGTCGCGAAATTTAGTTGCGTTGTTCGTCGTTGGTCTTGTAGTTGCAAGTTGTAGTGGTGCGTCTGATTCGTCAGGCACCCAAAGTGACGAGTCAGTTGCGGGTGACAGCACCGAAACGACGGTTGCAGAGTCGACCACATCGACAGTTCCAATTGTGCGTGCGCCGTTGACTGGTGCGCAGGCTCCAGATGAATCAGTGATTGGTCGACCTGCGCTTGTCGTAAAGATCGACAATCATCCAAAAGCGCGACCTCAATGGGGTTTGAATCAAGCCGACATCGTGTTCGAAGAGAATGTTGAACAGTTGACTCGCTTTGCCGCCGTGTTTCAGTCACAAGGAAGCGACCCTGTTGGCCCAATTCGTAGCGGTCGCTTGCAGGACATCAATTTATTGGCCTCGTTCAACGGACCTCTGTTCGCGTGGAGTGGTGGCAACGCGCAAGTTGCCGCCGCGATTCGCAAATCAACCATGGTCGATCTGAGTCATTCTGCCGCCAATGAAGCAGGCGGGTTTAGACGCGAGTCAAGTCGTGTCGCGCCACATAACTTGGTGGCTGAAACTACAAAACTATGGACACTCGCACCAGCCGATGCGAAGGCACCAGCGCCACAGTTTGAATATCGAGCCGATGGTGAAACAGTGCCGACAGATTCAAAGCCGGCAGGTGCAGTGAAAATTTCGATGGATGGCGTCGACGTAATGTGGGAGTGGAGCCCCGAACTGTTGACATTCGTACGTTCGCAAGATAACAAGCCGCATGTTGACATGCAAGATGTTCGTATTAATGCACCAAACGTTGTTGTAGTTTCGGTCGTTTATGCCAAGACAGGATCAAGTCCGGTAGCTAAGTCAGTCGGTAGTGGTGAGGTTTGGGTCTATACGGGCGGTGTATTGATTCAAGGCTCGTGGGAGAGAACTGATCCGATGAAGCCATTCGTATTGAAAGATACGAAAGGGGCTGTGATTAAACTCACACCAGGTCGCACTTGGGTCGAAGTGATTCGGGCCAAGTCGGCGGCGCATGTTCCTGCGGGTGTCGACGTGGCGAGCGTTCCGTATCCATAAAATCTTTTAGAGAACCTCAGTTTGCGGTCGCTCCATAAAGCTGCGCAAAGATACGATGAGGCGTAGTAGGTGAAAGGTTTATTTATGGCGAAGCGCGAAACCGAAAACACAGCCAAGTCTTCAACTGGGTCGATGCTGGTCAAGCGTGGATTGGCAGAAATGCTTAAGGGTGGCGTGATCATGGATGTTGTAAATCCAGAGCAGGCCAAAATAGCTGAAGACGCCGGCGCTTGTGCCGTGATGGCGCTTGAACGCGTGCCGGCAGACATTCGTCGTGACGGCGGTGTAGCTCGTATGAGCGACCCCGAAATGATCTCTGGCATCCAGGCGGTTTGTTCGATACCGGTGATGGCCAAAGCACGTATTGGACATTTCGTCGAAGCTCAAGTTCTCGAGTCGCTCGGCGTCGACTTTATCGATGAGAGCGAGGTGCTGACGCCGGCCGATGAAACGCATCACATAGACAAACTTAAGTTCACCGTGCCGTTTGTTTGTGGTGCGACAAATCTTGGTGAGGCGTTGCGTCGAATTAGCGAAGGCGCCGCTTTGATTAGATCAAAAGGCGAAGCCGGTACCGGCAATATTGTCGAAGCAGTGCGGCACTTGCGATCGATCATTGGTGACATCCGCAAAATCACGCAAGCCGACTCGGCCGAACTTTTTGATTGGGCGAAAAAACTGCAAGCCCCGTTGCCGTTGGTGCAAGACATTGCCGAAACTGGTTGGTTGCAGGTGCCGCTATTTTGCGCTGGTGGCATCGCCACTCCGAGCGATGCGGCGTTGGCGATGCAACTCGGTGCGCAAGCAGTATTCGTGGGTTCGGGCATTTTTAAGAGCGACGATCCAGCGCCGAGAGCCAAGGCGATCGTTGAAGCGACAACCCATTTTCGGGACCCAGAAATTATCGCCAAGGTGAGTCGAAATCTCGGCGTGCCAATGACCGGTATCGGTATGGACAAAATTGAACAACGATATGCAGAGCGTGGCTGGTGAACGATTCGAGGCCTCCAGGTGGTTCGAGTTTCACAAATTGGGTCGACAAAAATTGTCGGTGTTCTCGCACTGCAAGGTGCATTCAATAGTCACGAACGAGCACTTGGCGAGATAGACGTCACAACACAAGAAATTAGAACGCCGCAAGATCTAGCTTCTATCGATGCGCTCGTCATGCCCGGTGGTGAGTCGACGACAATGTCGCAACTTCTCGAGTCATCTGAATTATTCGAGCCCATAAAAAAACTGATTCAAGAAGGTATGCCCGTATTTGGCACATGCGCCGGAATGATTCTGCTGGCAACCAAGATCATCGACGGTCGCGATGATCAAGTTTCGTTTGGTGCGATTGATATCGATGTTCAACGAAATGCATACGGCCGGCAGATCGATAGTTTTGAGACCGAAATTGAGGTCGAATCTTTTGACGAGCCTTTTCACGCCGTGTTTATTCGTGCACCACGTATCGTCAGGGCAGGACGTGATGTTGAGGTTTTGGCTACAAATGGCCCAGAAATTGTTTTTGCCAAACAAAAAAACGTGCTTGTCGCATCTTTTCATCCCGAACTTTCGTTTGACAACCGAATTCATAAAATGTTCGTAAAGGAGATCTAAATATGTCGGGTCACTCCAAATGGGCAACCATTAAACACAAGAAAGCAGCAATCGACAAAGTTCGTGGCAAGACTTTTGCCAAACTTTCTCGATTGTTAGAGGTCGCCGCGCGCGAAGGCGGTGGTGATGTCTCGACAAACGCTTCATTGCGTACCGTGGTAGCCAAAGCCAAAGCGGCGTCGATGACAAACGAAGCGATTGACCGTGCAATCAAGCGGGGCACGGGTGAAACCGATGGCAAAGCCTACGAGTCGGTGACCTACGAGGCTTACGCACCTGGTGGTGTGGCAATGTTGATCGATATTCTCACGGACAATCGAAATCGAACCGCCGCCGATGTGCGAATCATCTTTTCAAAGCAAGGTGGCTCGATGGCTGCACCAGGTTCAGTAGGTTGGCAGTTTTCACGAAAGGGCGTGATTCTCGTGTCGAAGTCGGCCAGCGAAGACGAGTTGATGACTATCGGTTTAGATCACGGATTAGAAGACATCACAGCCGAAGAAGAAATGTGGCACATTACCTGTGATCCAAGCCAGGTTTATGAATTAAAGGCTGCACTTGAGTCGGCAAAAATAGCGGTCGGCTCAGCAACCTCGACGATGCTTTCGTCGAATACGGTTACGATCAACGATCCAGATGAGGCAAAAGCAATTCTGAAAATAATGAATGAACTTGACGACAATGACGATGTGCAAGATGTCTATGCAAACTTTGATATTTCCGAGTCATTGATGCAAGAAGTTGGCTGAGATATGGCATCTGCAACTTCCGTTGAAGTAGGCGACATCGCCCCAGACTTCACCCTGCCGGGTACATCCAACAAGAATTATTCGCTCTCGCAATTTCGCGGGCAAACAGTGGTGCTGGTTTTTTATCCAGGCGATGAAACTCTCGTCTGCACAAAACAACTGTGTTCATACAACAATGAACTGCAGCAATTCGCAAAAGTTAACGCCCAAATTCTCGCGATCTCGGCCCAAGACATCGCGAGCCATGAATCGTTTAGCGCCAAACAGGGTTTTAAGTTTCCATTGCTCGCAGACACCCAAAAAACGGTCGCAAACCTCTATTCGGTTATCGGACTTTTGGGCTTGCCTCGCCGCAGCGTGTTCGTTGTCGATGCAAACGGAGTCATTAAATATGCCCATCGGGCAGTTCTCGGCGTAACTTTTCGTCCAGTAAGCGAACTCATCGAGGTAGTCGCCAAAGCCTAGACAGGCATCTACTAAGATGAACATATGTTCGCCCAGCGTGAAAACTATGTTTTGGGCATCGACCCTGGTTTAACAAGGTGCGGTTATGCGGTCTTGCAAGTGGTTAGTGCCAACGAAGTGAAAATGACCGCACTCGGCGTATTGCGAACAAAGCCCGAGAATGACCTGTCGAGTCGGCTGGCCGAGATCGCTGCTGAAATAAACGATCTACTTGATGAGTATCAACCCACTGCAGTTGCGGTTGAGCAGATATTTTTTCAGTCGAATGTGCGCTCTGCGATGAGTGTCGGGCAGGTCAGCGGGCTCGTATTGAGTGCCGCAGCAAACAGGGGTGTCCAGGTCGCACAATATTCACCCAACCAAGTGAAACTTGCGATAACTGGTTGGGGTGGTGCCGACAAAGCTCAAGTCCAAAAGATGGTTAAGCAAAGACTCAAACTTAATTCAATTCCAAAACCTGCAGATGCCGCAGATGCCGCAGCGATTGCATTGTGTCATATTGCGTCAAGTCCGCTCGCGGCAAGAATTGCTGAATCAATGGCGGGCAAAAAATGATTGGCTCATTGCGAGGGGTGGTGCTCGAGCGAACCAGCGAATCAACTGTTCTGCTTGAAGTTGGTGGTGTTGGTTATCTGGTTCATGTCACGCCACGAACACTTGGTGAACTTGAGCCGACATCCAAGGCGTTTCTTTATGTTCATCATCATGTTCGCGAAGATGCTCAGACGCTTTATGCATTTCTTGATCGCGATGAGCGCAAATGTTTCGAAATCTTGATCGGCACGCATGGTGTCGGGCCGACAATGGCCATGGCTGTTCTAGCAACCCACTCTCCACGCGCACTGGTCGACATTGTTGCTGGTGCCGATATTGCGGCACTAACTTTGGTTTCTGGTGTCGGCAAAAAAACGGCCGAACGACTGTTGATTGAACTCAAAAATCGCTTGCACCTGAATATTCTCGAATCTTCAAATCAGTTTGGCGGCACGTCAAGTGTTGGCGATGTGCGCGATGCCCTCGCCGGGCTCGGGTATTCGGCCGAAGAAATTCGCGATGTGTTGCGCGAAATTAGTGTCGGTACTGATTCAGAAATAATGTTGCGTGAGGCATTGAACATGTTGGGGGCGCGCCGTGCGTGAAGAATTCACCGACCCGGCAATCACCACAGATCCAGCCGATTTCGATGACATTGGTCTTCGACCCAAAACGCTTGACGACTTCGTCGGTCAGCGTGAACTCAAAGAACACCTCGGCATCGTTCTTGAAGCTGCGAGAAAACGTGAACAGTCGGCTGACCATATTTTGCTCGCGGGGCCACCTGGTTTGGGCAAAACCACCTTGGCAATGATTGTGGCAGCAGAGATGGACTGTCCGATTCGAATTACTTCAGGACCCGCAATACAACATGCTGGAGATTTAGCATCGATTCTTTCCTCTTTGGTTGAGGGTGAGATTTTATTCTTAGATGAAATTCATCGCATGTCTCGCCCGGCGGAGGAGATGCTTTATTTAGCGATGGAGGATTTCCGTGTCGATGTGATTGTTGGCAAGGGAGCAGGTGCAACATCGATTCCGCTTGAGCTACCGCACTTCACTTTAGTTGGTGCGACAACTAGAGCTGGGCTGTTACCTAGTCCGCTGCGAGATCGATTTGGTTTCACTGCCCAACTTGATTTTTATGAAGCAGATGAACTTTCGCAGATTATTAAGCGAAGCGCCCAATTACTTGAGATTGAAATTGATGATGCAGCGATTGCTGAAATCGCATCTCGTTCACGCGGAACACCAAGAGTTGCTAACCGTTT
>DOHD01000068.1:0-463 GCA_003535455.1 Acidimicrobium sp. | reverse complement strand
GATCAAATCGGATTAGATCGCCTAGATAAAGCGGTACTAACTGCTCTGATTAAAAACTTTAATGGTGGCCCAGTTGGTGTTTCTACTTTAGCGATGGCGGTCGGTGAGGAAATAGAAACAATAGAATCATTAGCTGAACCATTTTTAGTTCGTATGGGATTTCTAGCCAGAACTCCAAGAGGTCGAATTGCAACTGCAGCTGGCTGGTCACACCTTGGAATAAAGCCACCGTTGTCAGCGCAAATTGGAACAGATGCAACTCTTTTTGATCAAGACCCAGATATCGCCCAATAAATCTTATTTTTACCTATATTTCGAGGCTAAATTCTTGGATTTCTCAATAATCTCACCTCAGCCTAGAATTGGCTCTCATGTCTGCTAATAAAATTGCAAATACCCAAGCAAGAGCGGTTAGAACAATCTCAATTTTACTGCTTACGATCTTGGCATTGAGCGGCCTTTC
>DOHD01000016.1 GCA_003535455.1 Acidimicrobium sp. | reverse complement strand
TGGCTTGTGGTTTTTGCGCCACTGGCCAAGCTGGTTTCAGCCGGCAACTCACCGCTGGCGAAATCGTTGAACAAGTTGTCCACGCAGCACGCACGAGTGCCGCACGTGATCAGCGACTTGCCAACGTCGTGTTCATGGGCATGGGCGAACCACTCGCCAATGAAGAAGCGGTGTGGCAAGCGGTCACGCGCATTCACGATGCGATCGGCATCTCGGCGCGACACTTGACGATTTCGACGGTTGGCATCATCCCTGGCATCAACACGCTTGCCGATCGACCTCTGCCCGTCAACTTGGCCGTCTCACTTCATGCCGCGCGCAACGATCTGCGCAACTCGCTCGTGCCGATCAACAAGCGTTACCCGATCGAAGATCTGATGCAGGCGTGCCGAAAATATCTGCAAAAGAAAAATCGTCGGGTCACGTTCGAGTGGGCGCTGATCAAAGATGTCAACGACACGCCACGCGACGCACGTGAACTCGCCAAACTTTGCAAGAGCCTCAAACCAAGCGCGCACGTCAATCTGATCCCGCTTAATCCGACGCTTGGCTATCTCACCAAAGGCAGCGCACCCGAAGAAGTTCGCGAATTTGCCGACCAATTGATCGACCTCGGTGTAAACGCAACTGTTCGACGCAATCGTGGCACCGACATCGATGCTGCATGCGGACAACTCGCCGCAGGTCAACCAGTGGCGATTACTTCGCGCTCAATAGTTGGATAAGTCTTTGCCGACCGGCCGTTATCTGGTCGGTAAGCGCGCGTTCTAACATCGTGCCGGTAAACAACTTGCCCGAATAGTGCAGATTCGTTTCAAGTTTCGCACCGTCGGCGGTCTCGCTAACTATTGCTCGCAATATCCACTCGGCGTGTCGCCGTGAATCTTGCTCGCGACGCTCAAAAACGACGACTCGTGGCTTTTCATAAATTGTTCGTGTCATCCGCAGTCGTTTTGACCGCGCCAAGACGCCGAGTTTCGCTCTTAACTCGACCATCCAAGTTGGGTCGCTATTGCCAGAGTCACTTATCGATTCAACTTTGTGCACAAACTCAAGCCACGACGAATAGTTAGCCAAGTCGGCCACATAATCAAATAATTTTTCTGCAGAAACGGGCACTTCGACCGAAGCAACAACATCCATTTGATTTACGTCTGATCTACGTCTTAAATACGTTGTTTCGGGGCTAATACTCGGGGTGCTGCTGATCGTGATCCGCGTCGTGATCGGTCTCATCAAAACCGCCGAACGCTCGCGACAACAATTTTCCGCGTGCACGCAATCGACCGTCGAGATCGCCAGTTCGATCGAACTGCGGGGTCCACGGCATTGCCTGAGTTTCTTGTGGGTCGATTGTCTCTATCTCAGCCACTTCATCAATTTCGTCCATTGAAACTTTCGAAACCTCTGAAACATCTTCGCGGTGCATCGATGCGTCCTCACGAATTGATTCTGGCTCGCGAACTGGCGCGGCAACCACTCGCGTCGCAAACTCGAACAAATCTTGGATCACCGCACCAGTCGATTTTCGTTCGCGCTTTTGTTTTTTGGTCGATGACGATCGTGGTGTCGTGCGCGCCGCATGGCTTGCAGGTGCGCTAAACAGGCGCTGCTTTTTGGTTCGATTGTCGATGATCTGCCAATCGCGCGGCACAACCAATGAGTCAGCATGGCGTCGACACAAAATATTCACCCGCGACGAGTCACGCGGTATCGGGGCGTCAATGCTCACGAGCAAGTTGGCCGTATCAATTACATAGGCAACTTCGCCCCGCTCGCGACATGAGGGCCGCTCACACTTCTTGGCCATAAATACAGATTAGATCAAAAGTTCGGTCACTTGAAGCGCCGTGATCTTTGCGACAAGAATCAAGAACCAGTGAATGTTGCGGCAATCTTGCTTGCCGAGTCACCACCGCGACGCAAGATGACTGCAAGAAACCACAACGCCCCGAGCGTGACGACGAACAGCAACACAGCACCCACGCCCCAAAACGGCTTGATCGTNNCCATTGCTGAAGCGATCAATGGCAAAGTGATCTGACGAAATGCTCGTGCAGGCGGTGCGCCAAGGTCGCCCGCCGCCTCTTCAAGTGACTCATCGAGACCCGAAAGTCGTGCTCGCACTATCAGCGTGACCACCGCGCTGGCATAAAGCGATTGTCCGACCCAAAGCTTGTTGATACCCCCGTTGAACGGACCCCAACCAGACGAAAAAATCACCCCGACCAATGGCACATCTTTGATTCGCGGAAACCACGTTACGAGCGCAATCGCATCCATGATTTCGGGAGTGACCAAAATCAAAAATACGGTCGCCATAAAAAACTTCGTCCACCCACCTGGTCGGCGCGCAAGGGCGACACCCGACATACCTCCGATAATCACGGCAATGACGGTTGCGCCGAATGCCGCGATGAACGAATTTCGAATCGCATCACCGATACCGGCAAAGTCAAAAATTGTTCGATACCAATTCGTAATCAAACCGTTGACGATTAATGCAACTACGAACGCACCCGTCGTTATCCAAACTTTCACCAAGCGCGCGACATATGACTTATTTTTAAAATAACTTTGCGCCAATACCCCGATGGCAATCAGCACTGCGAAGCGAATCAACACACCTAGCATTTCGGCGCCATCAAACAGCTCGCCCCACCACTTAACACTCGTGCGGCCCGACCAAATTGTGAACGAACTGCCCGCATTAAACGAATGCAGAATCACCAGCAGTATCGGAATGAACAAGAACACCAATACGAGCACGGTCCAGACACCCAGAAACTTGCTAAAGACCTCACGCTTTACACGAGTTTGAATCTTTTCGCTACGAAATTTATTTTCTTCGCGCTCGTGTATCTTGCGTCGCACATACTGCACCAGCGGTGAAGCCAAAATCGCGACTCGTGGAAATACCCAAAAAATTGCGGCTCCGATAATCAGGGTCAGCAACACGGCGCCGATCATCAATACTGCCATTGCCGAACCGAGTGGCCAATTCTGCGCGCCACTAAATTGTGATGCGATCATCGCCCCGATCATGTTGCCTTTTGCACCACCCAGCACCGTCGCCGTGACGTAGTCGCCACACATCGGAATAAATGTCAGCAGTACACCAGCGATGATGCCAGGGCCGGCCAGTGGCAGCGTCACGCCAAAAAATGTTGCGAATCGCCCCGCACCAAGGTCTTTGCTCGCCTCGCGCATTCGCACATCGATACGGTCTAGCGCAACAAACAAAGGCAGAATCATGAACCCGAGATAGTTGTAAACAATCGCAATCTGCACAGCGGTTGCAGTCTCAAGAATCTGAATTCCGTTGCTGCCGATGAGACCCAAATCGATCAGCCATTTTGAAAGCGTGCCGTTTGGCGCAAGCGGAATTCGCCATGCAACGGTTCGAATCAAAAAACTCGTGAAACTCGGCACGACAACTGCTGCCAGAATTATCGCTTTCCATTTTTCGGCAACTTTGAACGCGGCAAAATATGCGACGGGCAAGCCAATCACAACGCACATGATCGTCGCCACGATGCTGATCCGCAAAGTCGCCCTGAACGTTTTGAAAAATGTCTCGTCAAAAACCGACGAATAACTGTTCGACGACGGATTGCTTAAATCAACCGGCAAAAGTTTTGTTGTGTCTTTAGTGCCAAACGAATAGAGAACGATGAACGCAATCGGAAGCGCAAAAAAAACCAGGTACCAAATGATCGCCGGAACGGCGAGCAAAAACTTTGGCGCTCGAGTCTTACTTCTTAGTTTTGCGGCGACCGATACGGTCACTAAAAATCAGCCCCCGGCCTTTGCCTTTGACTTATTGAGGATGTCTATCAGACGATCAAGGGCTGGTGTTATCACCTGTGTTTGCATCGTTGCGACTTGATCGTCACCGAAGAAAATCATGTCGCCTTTGACCAAATCTGGTGCAACCTCACTAATCAACGTCGACATATTTTTCATGCCAGTGTGATAGCCGTGGTATTGCAAGTCTTTTATCGACACTTCAGGAATCAAGTCCCAGTTGATCCATGCATGTGCCGCCTCGGCATTTGGTGCCCCGGCCGCGACGCAATAATTGTCCATCCACAGTTCGGTGTTTGGTGCACCCAAAACCCACTTCCAATCTTCTGGATTACCACCGGCTTCTTCGATACGCGTATACGCCTGGCGAGCGTCACCGTTCCAAGCCATGGCAATTGAATAAGCACCTTCGGCGAGTTTCGTCGACGGGTAACTATCGAATGCCTTGATGTGCTGGGCGAACTCTTCGACCAAGAACTTTTCGCACGCATCAAGATCTTCGGGCTTCTCGGTATTCCAGTTGATGCCGTTTGCCCAGAACCACATGCCTGCGTAGTTCGGCGCGGCATCGATCACCGCGCAGTTTCCGCTCGCTTCACCCATGCAGGTATCGATGAAATCTTGCCATGTGGTGAGTTCTTTTGAAATTTTCGTCGAATCATAAAAATAACCAGTCGTGCCCCAGTTTTTGCAAACTGAATAGTCATTGGTTGGATCCCATGCTTGTGCCAAATAATTTGGGTCGACATTGACCATGTTCGGAATCAACGATTTGTCGAGTTTCTGAATCAATCCCTTTTCGATCATCTGCGGAATATATGGCCCGGTCGGCACGACGATGTCGAAACCACTGGCGCCTCCGCTGGTTGCGAGTTTTGTGATCAAGTCTTCGTTACTCGCGTAGTAATCGACTTTCATCGTCACATTCAGAGTCGATGCAGCAAGTGCGCCGACTAATTCTGGGTCGTTGTAGTCGCCCCATGTATACATCGCCAAGGTGCCACTTGATTGATTGATAACTCGACTCCAGTCGCCAGTTGCCAAGCCATCGCCAGTCGCCTCGCCACTATCGGCCGAATCGCCGTCTGAAGAGCCGCAAGCTGCGGCGACCAAAGCAAAACCAGCAAGCGCCGTGCCACCCTGCAAAAAGGCTCGACGCGAAAGCTTTTCACGAAATCCTTCTGACGCCAACATTTTCAGTTGCTTCTTTTCGTTGCTCATTGCTCTCCCCTTTTATTTTTTGTTATTTGAATATTAGTCAGATGATTAAGCATGCGGCGTGCCTGCGAGCACCAAATCTGCTTGCCGCGCCGAGAACAAATAGACATCGTCGGCCGACCAGGTGCACCAGACCGAGTCACCAACCGCAAATCGAGATGGGTCGGTGCGGCTGACTTGCACCAGCAAATCGCGTGATCCAGCGGTGACGACATATTGCAAGACATCACCGAAGTGCGACACGCCGGCAACCTTGGCGGCAACAAAATTGCTATCGCCGCTCGGTTTGGTCGCCGACAAATTAATCGTCTCGGGTCTGACGGCTGCCAGCGCATCTTGGCCTGTCGGCACGGATTCTTCTGGGCGCGTGGCGACAAACATCGTGCCATCGTTCGCTCTTGCACCTTTTTCGGTGGCGACACCTCGCCAAAAATTGTTTCGACCGACGAAGCCCGCGACAAACGCCGA
>DOHD01000093.1:5867-6847 GCA_003535455.1 Acidimicrobium sp. | reverse complement strand
ATCAACAAATCAGATCGCCCAGGCGCGGATCAAACGCAACGCGACCTCGAACAGATGCTCGAACTTTCTGAGATCGCATCGGGTGCATGGCGACCGATGATCGTGCGAACAACCGGCACGACCGGCGAAGGTGTTGCAGAATTGTGGCAGGCAATCACGGCGCATCGCGAGCATTCGACCAAAGATGGTTCGCTGGCCAAACGGCGCGAGCAACGCCTGCGCAACGAACTGCGGGCGATTATTGAACGGCGTCTCGAAGATCGCGCGCGCGAAGTTTGCACCGGTGCGCGATGGGATGCGATTCAAAACGAAGTGTTGTCGCACTTGCGCGACCCGCTAGACGCCGCGGATGAAATGTTGGCGGGCATTTTGTGACATGGCACACGAAATGTTGGCGGGCATTTTGAAGTGAGCGAAACTCGACGAGTTGTTGTTTCAAGTTTGACTTTGGGTGGGGCCGTCGGCATTTTTGCTCTTTCATTTGGTGTCGCATCGGTTAGTGCGGGTGCAAGCGTGTGGCAAACATGTGCATTGTCATTGTTCGTGTTCACCGGCGCTTCGCAATTTTCGGCGATGAGTGTTGTTGGCGCGGGTGGTTCGATGCTTGCCGCATACGGTGGCGCGGTGTTGCTCGCGGCTCGAAACCTTGTTTATGGTTTGGCTCTTTCATCATCGGCGAAACAGACGGCGGGCAATTTGCCACGACGATTGTTTGCCGCTCATTTTGTGATCGACGAGACGACTGCACTTGCTCTTGCCGAGTCGTCGCCCAGATTGCGCAAGATCGCCTTCTGGACAACCGGAATCAGTCTGTTTAGTTTTTGGAACCTCGGCACTTTGATTGGCGCCATGGCTGGAAGTGCGATCGACCCCGAAAAGTTTGGTTTAGACATTGCGTTTCCGGCGGCGTTCATCGTGATGCTCGTGCCGCATTTGAGATCGAAGTTGGGCAGACAAGCGGCCGTGCTCGGTGGCGCTCT
>DOHD01000093.1:2289-5856 GCA_003535455.1 Acidimicrobium sp. | reverse complement strand
GCAGTTTTGGTTGGGGTGCGCAATGATCAGTGATGCGCCGACAAATTTGTGGTTGATGATCATCGCGCTTGCAGTCAGCGCTTATCTATTGAAAATGTTCGGGCTCGTTGTGTTGGGCTCGCGACAGTTGCCAAAAGTTTTCGATCGTTGTCTAGGTTTGATACCAGCGGCCCTGTTGTCGGCACTGGTTTTGAAAGATACTTTTTCGGTTGGTCAGAGTCTGGTTGTTGATGCTCGAGTCGCAGGTTTTGCAGTTGCTGTTGTCGCCGCTTGGCGTCGCGCGCCATTGATTGTCGTCGTAGTTTTGGCGGCGAGTGCGACGGCACTTTTGCGAGCGATTTAGCTCGAGCGCAATTTTTATTTTTTGCAGAGTGCGGCGAGGCCGCGCAAATTTCGCTTCCAGATTTGGCGCAAAACTATTTTGCCGCCGATGAATGCGCCAAGTGGGCCGCCGAGAAACCACGGGAAGACGAGTTCTTCCTCCCATTTAAAAAGTGTTCGCGCGCCGTTATTTAATGGTTCGAGCGTGAACACGCCGCTGCCGGTGACGATGCCGATGTGTTTGACGCCCATCGCTTTGCCCGGCACCCACTCAGTGATTTCCATTTTGTCGGTCAAACGAATCGGGCCGACCTTTGTATCGCACAAGAACGCCGTGCCTACGCCGCGGGTTTGATCTGAGACGAAGCGAATTGCGACGGCGTCATGCATCCAATCAACATGGCGTTCGATCGGCTCGACGATCTGCCAAACCTTTTCGGGGCTGGCGTCAATTTCAATAGCAACTTTGATAATGCTCATCGCCTTGTGAGTGTAGTTAGCCTGTAGTTCTGTGGCGATTCGTAAAAATAATGCGTTCAGCGATGAAGCAATTGCTGATTTTGTCTATTTAGATCACGCTGCGAGCACGCCGATGCGCCAAGAGGCGATCGAAGCGATGACACCATTTATGAGCGGTATTTACGCCAACCCGTCGGGGTCGCATCGGTTTTCGAGAATCGCGCGCAAAGCGATCGACGAGGCGCGTGACGATGTTGCCGAAATTTTGGGTTGCAAAGTTGGCGAAGTAGTTTTCACGAGTGGCGGCACCGAGGGCGACAACGCGGCAATTTTCGGCGCGGCGCGACGCAGGGCGGGCATCGCAGTTTGTTCTGCGGCAGAACATCACGCTGTTTTGCATTGTGTTGAAAACTTGAAAGGGCAGGTTGTCGGTGTCGATGCGACTGGCGTGATCGATGTTGCCGAACTCGAGCGCGTGTTGCAACAGGCGCAGTCGACTGACGACCCGAGTGATCGCGTCAGCGTCGTTTCGGTGATGGCAGTGAACAATGAAGTAGGCAGCATTTCACCGTTGCGCCAGGTCGCAAAGGTCGTGCGCGCAAATGCGCCAGATGCAGTGCTGCACACTGACGCGGTGCAGGCGACATGTTGGCAAGACTTGCGCGAGATTTCAAAACTTGTGGATGTTCTTTCGGTGTCGGCGCATAAATTTGGCGGGCCAAAAGGTATGGGCATCACGGTGCAGCGGCTCGGCTTAGAAATTGATCCGCTGATTGTTGGTGGCGGGCAAGAGCGCGATCGTCGAAGCGGCACGCACAATGTCGCGGGCATCATGGCAACTGCGGCGGCGTTGCGGGCGACCGACACGACGCGCGATGCAGAAGTTGCGCGTGTCACCAAATTGCGCGATGCGTTGGTTGACGGAGTGATGTCGCAACTCGACGATGTCGTTGAAACTGTGCCACGCGACAAGCGTGTTGCGGGCATCGCGCATATCTGCATCGCTGGTTGTGAGAGCGAGTCGGTGCTTTATTTGCTCGATGAGGCGATGATTTGCGCATCGGCGGCGAGTGCGTGTGCGAGCGGGGCGATGGAGCCTTCGCATGTGTTGACTGCGATGGGCGTCGACAAAAAATATTCGATGGGCGCGTTGCGAATGAGCCTTGGTCACACCACCACAGAAGGCGAGATAGATCGCGCAATATCTGCGTTGGTCGGTGTCGTTCGGCAACTGCGGCGCAATAAAGTTAAAGCCTGATGAAAGTTCTAGTTGCGATGTCGGGTGGCGTTGATTCGTCGGTGGCTGCGGCAGAACTGATCGACCAAGGTCACGAGGTCGTCGGCGTGACGATGCGTTTGTGGGGTGGCGAGAGTGACACGGGGTGCTGCTCGGTTTCTGATGTTGACGATGCACGCCGCGTCGCTCAGCAACTTGGTATCGACCATTTGGTGTTTAATTTTTCAGACGACTTCAACGAGCATGTCGTCGCGCCATATGTGCAGGCGCATGTCGATGGCATTACGCCGAATCCGTGCATCGAATGCAATCGTCATTTGAAGTTCGATCGATTGAGCGAGCGTGCGCGAGATTTGGGTTTTGATGCGGTGGCAACGGGTCACCATGCACAGGTTTCGCGCGGCGACGACGGCGTCTATCGATTGACTCGCGGTCACGATCAACTTAAAGACCAAAGTTATGTCGTATATATGCTCGATCAGACCGAATTGGCGTTCACGATGTTTCCGGTTGGGCATATGACAAAGGCGCAAGTGCGAGATCGAGCAGTCGCGCTTGGCTTGCGCACCGCGACAAAACCTGACAGCCAAGATGTTTGCTTTATTTCGCGAACTGGTGGTCGTGAAACTTTCTTGGGCAATCGCATTGAGTTTCGCAAGGCGGCCGTTGTGACGAGCGATGGCGTGGCCGCCGGCGCAGTTGAAGCGCTCGAACTTGTGACGATCGGTCAGCGTCGGGGCTTGGGTTTGCCAGGTGGCGGACCAAAACAGTTTGTCGTAGACGTCGACACACCGAATGCCCGCGTGGTCATTGGCAATGAAGATCAGTTGTTGCGTGATGGTCTGGCCGTGAACAATGTGATGTGGGCGAATGTTTCGCCAGTCGTCGGTCAAAAAGTTTTGGTGCAAAGCAGTGCACATGGCGCTGCCGTTGCGGCAACAGTTGAGCACGTCAGTGACGCAGTTGCTGCTGACGGCGTGGGTTCCCAGCGAATTGGCGGCGCGAACCTTGTGTTGCGCTTTGATGTTGCCCAGCGTCGCATCGCACCCGGGCAGAGCATCGTTTGCTATGACGTCACAAATAGTTTTGTGCTCGGCGGTGGCATCGCCGAAGCGATCAACCCAACAAAAAACTAATTTTTGGCTTCGGTCGCGCGGGCCGAATTTGTTTGCGAATTTTTGAGGGTGCGCAGAACTGCGCCTGGGCGAGAAGGTGCGATCAGCACAGACGAAGCGTGAATTGCGCTGAGTGATTTTAGGTGTTTTGCAGAAAGTGAGGTGAGCGAAACATCTTGTGGCTGCTTGAACGAAAGTTCGAGCGGCACACCCCACGTCACAGCCGTAAGGTCGGCTGCTTGCGAGTTGCGCTCGGCGAACTGCAAATTGATCAAATCTTGTTTGCGAATCATCAGGTTCGTGCCGAGCAGCGTTTCGTCGTGCACGACGAAGCCCGCGGGAACGAACACGAACCATCGTCGTGAGAGTTGGTGAATGCGTCGAGCGAGAAACCAGATGCTGAGCGCGGATGTTGCCGTGCAGGCAAGGCCAATC
>DOHD01000093.1:1788-2166 GCA_003535455.1 Acidimicrobium sp. | reverse complement strand
AAACTGAGCAACAAAATTGCGACGCCGATCGCAGCGCAGAAAACTTCGGCAGTCTGTGCGACGTTCTTGGTTGCAACGAGTATGAGCACCGTGGCGATGACAGGTGAAACAAGCCGAAGCAAAGTCAACGTGATTGGATGCAAAAAGAAAACCGAGAAAATGCANNTGCCGTGCAGGCAAGGCCAATCCATATATTTTTTGCTGCGAGCAACAGCGGTGCGAAAATCGTGACGATGATCAAAATTGTCGAGGCGATTACGACGGGGGCGACGAGGGCAACAGGTGGTCGTAGTAAAAATCGTTTTTCGTCGCCATACGCGCTGGCTTGCACGAATTCATTGCCGATGTCGGCATTGAAACTGAGCAACAAAATTGCGA
>DOHD01000093.1:0-1775 GCA_003535455.1 Acidimicrobium sp. | reverse complement strand
AGAACGCGCAATACCCAAATCAACGATTTGTTCGCCACATCGTAAGGATAAGGGTTCGGCCTACAAACGGCTTCGGCTCGCACACGCACATGCGTTCGGTAAAGTTTCAGTGATGTCTGTGCCAGAGAAAGTTCGTCAAACCGCCGATGAGTTGCGGGCGGCGATCGCGTATCACAACGATTTATATCACGGCAAAGACAGCCCCGAGATTTCAGATGCGGCGTTCGACGAGATTTTGCGCAAACTCGCCGAACTCGAAGCGAAGTATCCCGAGTTGCTAGATGATGCGTCGCCGACGCAAATTATTGGTGCTGGTGCAACGACTTTTGACCCCGTGACGCACCGCGTGCCGATGACAAGTCTTGATAATGCAATGGATGTCGCTGAGTTGCAGGCATGGGGTGAGCGCGCAGCCAAAGGTCTCAACAATGTCGCGATGCAGTTTGCATGCGAACTTAAGATCGACGGGCTGGCATTGAGCATTCGCTATGAGAACGGTGAACTGGTGCAGGCGGCGACGCGCGGTGACGGCAAGGTCGGCGAAGATGTCACGGCAAATGTTCGCACAATCGCCGTTATACCGAAAAAACTGGTCGCAAGTTCTGGTGTTGTTGTGCCGAGCGTGCTTGAGGTGCGTGGCGAGGTTTATATGTCGCTNNGTAGTTTGCGCCAAAAAAATGCACAGGTCACGGCCACGCGCGAGCTTTCTTTTTGGGCCTATCAACTTGGCGAGGTCGTGGGTGCGCCAAATTTTGCGACGCACTCAGAGTCACTCGATTATTTGCGGTCGCTTGGGTTTCCGATTAATCCTGAAGTCAAGACGCTTGATTCTCTGTCAAAGGTTGTCGAGTTTTGTCAGCAGTCAGAGGCCTCTCGCCACAAGTTGAACTACGAGATCGATGGCGTTGTCGTGAAACTAGACAGTTTGGCCCAGCGTGAGCAACTCGGTTTCACATCGCGGGCTCCGCGCTGGGCGATCGCGGTGAAGTTTGCGCCAGAAGAGCGCAATACGATCCTCAAAGAGATTTCGGTTTCGATTGGTCGCACTGGTCGCGCGACACCGTTTGCTGTGCTTGAGCCAGTCGTTTTGTCGGGCAGCACCGTGTCGATGGCGACTTTGCACAATCGCGAACAAGTGCAATTAAAAGATGTTCGACCCGGCGACACGGTGGTCGTGCGCAAAGCGGGCGATGTAATACCCGAAGTTGTCGGGCCGGTCTTGTCGTTGCGACCCAAAAATTCGAAGCCATGGAAGTTTCCGACGAGTTGTGTTTGCGACCTGAAATCAAAACTTGTGCAAGTCGAAGGCGAAGCCGACACGCGGTGCGTCGAACCAGAGTGCCCGTTTCAGCGTGACCAGCGAATTATTCACTTTGCGTCGCGTGGCGCAATGGATATAGAAGGACTCGGCGAAAAAACTGTGTTCGCATTGTCTGACAAAAATTTCGTCGCAGACATCGGTGATTTATATTCTCTGACGCTCGAAAAACTTTTGCAACTCGAAGGTTTCGCCGAGTTGAGCGCAATGAACTTGTTGAAAGCAATCGACGATTCAAAGTCGCGGCCGCTGGCGAAATTGCTTGTCGGTCTCGGCATAAAAAATCTCGGTCCTGCGGCAGCAGATTCGTTGGCGCGACGGTTTGGTTCGCTCGATGCGATCATTGCGGCGACACCAGAGCAGTTGAGCGAAATTGACGGCGTTGGCGAAGTGATCGCCACAAAGATCACCGACTGGTTCGCCGAGAAGTCGCATATGGCGATTATCAAAAAATTTC
>DOHD01000062.1:3990-4423 GCA_003535455.1 Acidimicrobium sp. | reverse complement strand
CAAATTGGCATGGTGTTTCAAGACAATCAGTTGTTTCCACATTTGACCGTCGCCCAAAACATCGCCTATTCATTAAAGATCAAACGCACCAACAAAAAAATAACGGATCAAAAAGTGCGTGAAGTTCTCTCCCTCGTCGGTCTGAATCATCTCATCGATCGAACAGTCACAAACTTGTCGGGCGGCGAAGCCAAGCGCGTCGCTGTCGCCCGCGCACTGATCGGCGAACCTCAAGTGCTGCTCCTTGACGAACCGCTGACCGGTCTCGACCCTACGTTGCACGGTCGCCTGCTCGACGACCTCAGCAAATTGTTGCGCGCGCGTGGCACAACTGTTCTTCATGTCACTCATGACCATGCCGAAGCGGTCGCGATTGCCGACAAAATTTTCGACCTTAGCCAACTAATCTCATAATTCGTGGTCGTGCAAAATT
>DOHD01000062.1:3621-3922 GCA_003535455.1 Acidimicrobium sp. | reverse complement strand
ACACACCTAGCAAAGACCCGAAATACGCAGAAGACTTTCTAAATGGCACTGTTCACTTCGGCATCTTCGACCAAAACAAAAATTTGATCGGCACTTCGACTTGGGTTTTAAAAGCCTGGCAAGAAGACGACTCAGCCGTCGCGATTCAACTGCGTGGCATGGCGGTTGCAACAAATCACCAAAAGTCTGGCCTCGGCAAACAACTGCTTGATGCGGGCATCAACCACGCCAAAACCTGCGACGCAAAATATGTCTGGGCCAAAGCCCGCGATTCGGCGCTCAACTTTTATTTGCGCAATAA
>DOHD01000062.1:0-3550 GCA_003535455.1 Acidimicrobium sp. | reverse complement strand
AACCAATCGCCAGCACGTGGCAACAATAATTTGGCTTGAAAGTGATTCTTGCCGACAAGTCGCAGGTCAACAGGAATCGGGGGTATCGCTTGAGTAGCTAGCGAAATTCGTGCAGTCGCCGTAGTTATCGACTGCAGAGCACCGCCCGGCGGTGACAATACGACATGCACCTCGACCTCGCCGACTCGCGCAGGGGTAATTCGAATATCGGCAATTACATTTGCCTGCACAATTGTCGCCTCAAACGGCGCCGCGCCGATAACTGACAGCGGCGGCACCGAAACCAATATCGCAGTCACCGCCAAGACGACGACACCAATCACGCTCTCGGTGATAATCGTTTTTGAAAACTTTATTTTTTTCAGGTCTTGTTGTTCAACTCTTTTTGCCTTGAACAACTGTCGCGCACGAGTTCCAGCAGCTATCGCCAACAACACGAGCAAAACTTTGACGCTCAAGACGACGCCATAAGTAGTTGAAAAAATATTTTGAAGTCCATCCATCATTCGCCAGGCCTGAGCCACTCCAGTCGCGACCATGATCGGCATCGAAACCGTCGCCGTGAACGAGAACCAAGCAATGACTCGGGGCGATTCGCTTTGCCACTTGCGCCCGAGCAGCACGAGAGTCACCAGCCCACCCATCCATGCCGAAACGCACAAGTAGTGCACGATGTCGGTGCCGATACTCAGCGCCGAGAATTGCCGCATTCCTGGGTGCCCCGAAATTGAAAAAGTGGCGAACAACCCGACACCAAAGAGACTCGCCAACATTCGATAAATCGGTTTATAGTGCAAATCACGACGCCAAATCAGCAACAAAAACACCAACAAAATGACACCCCGCACGACCAACCAAGTGCCGAGTCGCGTTCGCAACACGTCATCGACCGCGTCAAAAGTCTCGCCGACGCTCATTGCTTGACCCAGCGCATATGGCGCCTGCAACAGCAACACGCACACAGAACCAACGACTGCAACGAGCCAGGCGCCGAAAATAATTCTGTCGATCCGCGATGCAACCGCGATGCGGGTCGCCAAGATCATCGCGCCAACCAAGACCATCACACCCAAAAAACTCAGCCACCTCGCTACACCCATCATCGAGCGCACTGATACGGGTGCCGAGCTCGAAGCCAAAATCTCGTCACCCAAACTCGCCAGGTCTACACCTCTCGAACCAATCTGAAATGCAAATGCCCCCTGCACAGGGTGACTGTCTGCCGACACCACTCGCCACACAACCAGAAAACTTCCAGGTTCAAGTTCGGGCACCGCGACGCGCACCGTTTTTGTGTCGACCACGCCGTCTTTGACGACATGCTTTGGTGTCGGCAAGACAATTATTTTCGAATTCGAATCAAAAAGTCTGATACTGCCAAACGAAACCTCTACCGATTCACCAAAATTCAACACGATTTCTTTAGGGGTCTGCTCAAGCACCGACGATGCGGCTGGCTCACTCGACTTCAAACCTGCATGCGCCTCGGCAATGTTTGTCGACCAGACAACTCCGCCACAACAAACGATTACGGCGACTAAGACGAACCTTGAAAGTTTCCTCACAATGGTTCTGGTTTGGCGAGACCGTCAATTTCAACTCGACCCATCAGCCACGCCAGGCGCTGTGATGGCGACAATTTCTTGGCGATTGCTGGCAGTTCGGTCATGCCCATCGGCTTACGACTGCGCCACAGCATTATCTGTTGATCGAGTTCAAGGCGCACATATAAAGGTGTCAAGTCGTCATATCCAACGCCCAAATTCAGGTCGGCATGATGAATCTCGACCTCGCGCCACCGCAAAAAAACCAGCGACGACATCTCAATCACCCCGCCACGCAAATTTCGACCGGTGCCCGACCAGGTCTTTTCGTTGGCGCTTGCCCAAGCGGCCTCAAGACCGTAAATACTCAATCGCAAATCCATCACAAGCTCGTCGGCGCTTCGTTTCGCACCGTGTTCGATATCGCCGTTGCGTTGTTCGATGCTCGCATATTGTTCGCCCACTTCACCGCGCACTGCGGCTTGCAATAAATTCACGTGACTATCCGCGTTGCGTGCCAAATGCGTCAAAACATGTCCACGCGACCAGTTCGGCAATAATGAATCTTGGCGACATTGTTCGTCGGTCAAACTCTCGAGTGCACCAAGCAATCGTTGGTGCGCTGCTGCGCAACCCACAACATGTTCGTTAAGCGTGTCGACAAATTTTCGCTGATCAGGCTCAGACATCCATTACAAACTAGTTGCTGTTCGCCCTTTGCGGAATAACAACAACCGTGCCATCAGCCTCGTGGTGCACTCGGGCAGAAACCCCGTAAAACTCGGCGAGCGTCTCTGAGCGCAAAACTGTTTGTGCATCTCCCGAGGCGACACACGCACCTTGGTGCATTAAAACCAGTCGATCGGCATACAGACCCGCAAGCGTCAAATCGTGCATCGCCGAGACAACTGTCAGACCTTGCTCGCGCCGCAAGTCGTCAACTAGTTCGAGTGCTTGTTGTTGATGACCAATATCAAGCGCCGCAGTCGGTTCATCAAGCAGCAACACTGGGGCTTCTTGCGCCAAAGCGCGTGCTATCACAATTCGTTGACGCTCTCCGCCAGAAAGCGTGCCGACCATACGCGTTGCCAATTGAGTCAGGTCAAGTCGTGTCAACACTTTGTCAATCACTTGTTTGTCGTGCGTCGACTCAGAAGCGAAATGTTTTATGTATGGGTTGCGACCCAACAACACATATTCGTAAACCGTCATATTGTCAGGCATCAGCGGCGTCTGCGGCACGAACGCAATGTGTTGCGCGCGCCACTTTGCCGATGTCGAGGGTATTTCTTGTTGGTCGATCGCGACCGAACCCGAATAGTCGACTAAGCCTGCGGCTGCTCGCAATACAGAGGATTTGCCGGCGCCATTCGGGCCGATTAAGCAGAGCCACTCGCCCGAATGCAAAATGTCGTTGAAGCTATTGACGGCACAAACACCGTCGTATTCGATCGTCAAATTACAAAAACCGAGTGTGCTCACGCGTGATTCTTTCGCACTCGAAGCAACAACAAGAAAAACGGTGCACCAAAAAATGCCGTCACCACACCGATCGGTGTTTCAGCAGGGTCGGCCAATATGCGACTCGGAATATCGGCCAACACCAAAAAAATTGCGCCACACAAAATACTCATCGGCAAAACTCGGCGATAGCTCGAACCAACAATCAAACGCACCGTGTGTGGCACGATGATGCCCACAAAACCGATCAAACCGCTAACGGCAACAGCGGCTGCAGTGCCCAATGTTGCAGCCAAGACAACAGTCAAACGCACGCGCCGAATATTCATGCCGAGCGCTGTGGCTTCATCGTCGCCGACCCGCAATACATCCAACAAGCGGCGATGCATCAACAAAACGCCACAACTAAACACGACATACGGCAAAATCAACCGAACATCACCCCAGGTTGCACTCGACAACCGACCCAAAATCCAACTATAAACCTGACGCACAACATCGTTGTTGCGCTGCAACACAAATGTCTGAATCGCCGTGGTCAAAGA
>DOHD01000034.1 GCA_003535455.1 Acidimicrobium sp. | reverse complement strand
AGTTCAATCTTCTCATCGGGCGCAACCACAGCAACTCGAACATTATTTGCGCCGCCCGCACCATAAAAATCACCTGGGCTGACGAGCGCGCCACCCTCGTTGGCCAATTGTTCGGCAAATGCCCAGCCATCTTTCGCATCAAACCAAAGATAGAACCCGCCATTTGGTAGATCGATTTTAAAACCTGACCACATTGACAACACCGTTGCGAGCCGTTCGAGACGGCGCAGATAAACATCTCGTTGCACAGCGACATGATCATCGTCGTTAAGCGCAACAACTGCGGCGGCTTGTGTCGGCCCGGGCACGAGCATGCCGACATGTTTGCGAACTTCTTTCAAATAATTGACGATGTCTTTGTCGCCCGCATAAAAACCAACTCGCACACCCGCCAAGTTTGATCGCTTCGACAGCGAGTGTAGAGCGACAACACCGTCGATGCCGTGTTGCAAAATTGACTCGGGCTTGCGCGACCAAGTGAACTCGACATAACACTCGTCGCTGAAAACTGGCACGCTGTTTTTGCGGCCCCAGTCAGCAACAGATTTCAAATCATCAAGTGCACCAGTTGGATTGTTCGGTGAATTCGACCAAATCATCAGCGCACGTTTGATATCGCTTGCCGAGATTTTTGCAACATCAAGTCCGCCTTTTGGCGTCATCGGCACCGCCACTGGTCGGCACCCCGCCAAGATTGCACCCATGTCATATGTCGGATATGAAACTGCAGGAAACAAAACCGTGTCGCGATCTGGGCTGCGTAGTTTCATGTATTGCGGTGTTGTCGCGACGAACTCTTTGCTGCCGATGCACGCGGCAACCTGCGAAGTCGGCACAGACACCGAAAATTTGCGTTGCATCCACGACTGTGCGGCATTGCGCAACGCATCAGTGCCGATGCTCGGCGGATATCCTCGTTCGCTGTTTGAAGCCGACAACGCCGCGACCACGGCAGGCGAAGGCGCATCACACGGCGTGCCAATCGACAGATCGACAAGACCGCCATCGAATTTTTCGGCGAGCGATTTGAACTTGTCGAGCCTGTCGTATGGATACGGCGGTGGAACAAAACTTTGAGTCACTTGACGACCACGAATTCGCTAAGACGACCGGCGCTGGCATCGGCGAGCCTCGCACGCACACGCATGCCTTCATCTTCGTTCGCAATCGACACAACTTCACCTTCTCGATGCACCGTGGCGACGATGTCACCACGGTCATACGGTATTAGCAATTCAATCACGGTAGTCAGCGCCCGCATTCGATCGCCGATCGCAAGAAGCAGGTCATTTAGCCCCTCACCGGTCATGGCCGAAAATGCAACAGCACCTTGGTGTTCATAGACGAGTCGCTTGGCTTCATCGGGGTCGAGATCAGACTTGTTGATCACCAGCAACTCGGGCACTTTGTCGGCATCGATCTCTGCGAGCACTTCGCGAACTGCGGCAATTTGACCGTTGGGGTCAACGGCAGAGGCATCGACAACATGCAACAACAAATCGCTATTTACAGCGACCTCAAGCGTGCTCTTGAACGCCTCAATCAAACCGTGAGGCAAACGACGTACGAAACCAACCGTGTCAGAGAGCAACACCGGTTCGCCGCCAGGTAGTGCGAGTCGACGCGTGGTTGGGTCGAGCGTGGCGAACAAACGATTTTCGACGAGCACACCCGCACTTGTCAGACGGTTAAGCAAAGAAGACTTGCCGGCATTCGTGTAACCGACGATCGCCACCGAACCAAGACCGCTTCGTTCACGACCCTTGCGCTGTTCTTGGCGAGTTTTTTGTAAGTTGTCGAGTTCGCGATCGAGACGACTGATTCGCTCACCAATGCGTCGACGATCAACCTCGAGTTTCGTTTCGCCGGGGCCTCGCGTGCCGATGCCACCAGCCTGCTGAGACAAACCGGCTTTGGCGCCGCGACGAATGCGTGGCAATCGATATCGCAACAGCGCCAACTCGACTTGGGCTTTGCCTTCGAGAGTGTGTGCGTTCTGCGCGAAGATATCCAAAATCACCGCCGTTCGATCTAGCGCCGTGCGACCAAGAAGTTTTTCAAGATTAAATTGCTGACCAGGTGAAAGTTCGTTGTCGAACACCACGGTGTCAGAGTCGAGCGCCAAACAAAGTTCTTTGAGTTCTTCGGCTTTGCCCTTGCCTATGTAGTAGGCGCTGTCGGGTGCGTCGCGACGCTGAGTGATGCGAGCAACTTCGTCGGCGCCCGCCGTGTCGATGAGCTGTGCGAGTTCATCGAGAGATTCTTGGGTTTCGTCGTCGGTTCGGTCTGGCATCGTGACGGCGACCAAGACAATTCGCTCGCGAATACCACGCGAGATAAGCGTTGAACCGAGCGCCTCTTGATATGGCGTATTCACTTGATCTTCATATCTCAAGTTCAAGATTGTGACGCGAGGCAAAGTTGGCCGGACCAATAAGCGTGACTCGACCAGGTTGCGGATGATTCAAG
This sequence comes from Acidimicrobium sp., assembly GCA_003535455.1. Lineage (GTDB taxonomy): Bacteria > Actinomycetota > Acidimicrobiia > Acidimicrobiales > Ilumatobacteraceae > BACL27. Next base: position 1,094 of record DOHD01000034.1, on the reverse strand, counting down.
CGCACGCGTGCATCGCCCCCTGGCTGGTGCACGAGAACTTCACGTGCCGACGCGGGCACCAACCCCCATTTGCTCGCCGCCCATGCGCTGGCACACGCACCAGTGCCACAAGCCTGGGTAATGCCCGCACCGCGCTCATGGACACGCATCGTGATCGCGTGACTCTCTGGACCTGGTTCGACAATTTCAAGATTCACCAACGGAACTTTTTGGCCGATCGCCAACAAATTTACGACACTGACATCTTCAACGCCGACCACCGCATGTGGATTGCCGACAGAAAGGTGCATTACAGGCCTGTTCGGGTCGCTGCCGATCTCTGACCAGTTTTTGGGTTCGGCGATTGTCTCGATCGGGCCCATATCGACACTCGCGTTAACTTGATCGTTCGACACCGGCTCGACATCGACCACGCGATCACCTGCGTCGGTTGCAACCGTGTAACTTACGGCTGACTCATGCGCGTCTGCGTCAAAGGCGGCTTGCGCCAAACAGCGAATGCCGTTGCCGCTCATCTCGGCTCGAGAACCATCTTGATTGAACAACTGCATTTTTAATTTGAAGTCGTCAACTCGCGTCAGCAGCAACAAACCATCGGCACCGACACCGCGGTGGCGGTCGCACCAAAGATTTGCGACATTCGGCCAGTCGACTTTTGATGGTTCAACTTTCTGTGACTGCAACTGACCTAGATCAAGCACCAAAAAATCGTTTCCGAGACCGTGATGCTTGGTGACGACAACTTGCATGACTATTTCTGTCTAGCGTAAATGCTTGGCAATAATCGGCACAATTTCACCTACTGGGTCTTCGCTGATTGAAACCCATTTAATGCGCGGGTCTCGCCTGAACCATCGCTCTTGTCTCACCGCGAATTGACGAGTATGTGTAATCGTGTCGGCAATGGCCTGATCGAGACTTAACTTGCCATCAAGATACAACAACAATTCTTTGTAGCCAAGCGCCTGTGCGGCAGTGCGCGACAGGCCATGTTTCGAATCACGCAATTCGGCCACTTCATCGACAAACCCTTCTTCGATCATCGCATAAACCCGATCGGCGACGCGTTGCGCGAGACGCTCGCGACTCCATCG
>DOHD01000180.1:4532-6520 GCA_003535455.1 Acidimicrobium sp. | reverse complement strand
CGTAGCTCAACGGATAGAGCATTTGACTTCGGATCAAAGGGTTGGGGGTTCAAGTCCCTCCGAGCGCGCCATCAAAAATCGTCGGCGGGACTACCCCCGACAACTTGGTGTCGTACTATTGAAATCATGATCATTGAATTTGGCGAGCAATCAACCAAAAAACATGCCGTCGTTATTGGCGCTGGTTTTGGTGGTCTCGCATGCGCCAAAAAATTGCGAAAATCCGATGTCTATTCGGTGACGCTGATCGACCGCAATCCATATCAATTATTCTCCCCTTTGCTCTATCAAGTTGCCACTGCGTCTTTGCCCGAAGACGACATCGCGTTTCCGGTTCGCACCGCTTACCGCGAAGTTCAATTTATTCGTGGCGAGGTCGCAAATATTAATGCAAGCTCTAAAGAACTTACGCTGTCAACTGGCAAGAGAATTTCTTATGACGATTTAATCATCGCCGTTGGTTCTGAGGGCACGACGTTCGGAATCCCTGGTGTTGCCGAGCACTGTTTCCAAATGAAATCAGTAAGCGATGCCCGTGAAATTCGACGATCGTTGCTCAGCACATACGAAAGTGTCGAAGACGGGTTGCTGCCACTCGAAAGTCTCAATGTTGTTATCGTCGGCGGAGGGCCGACAGGTGTCGAACTCGCTGGCGCAGTCAGCGAATTACAAAAAGAGATTAAGCGCGAGTTTGAGCACATTGCGCCAAAAGCAAGCGTGACACTTCTTGAAGCAGGCCCGCGACTGTTGCCGAGCTTTCATCCACGCTCGAGTAAATACACTTTGAAGACGCTCACCAAAATGGGCGTGGACGTGCGGGTCGACGCTGCTGTTATAGAAGCGACGCCGAGTTCATTGCGCCTCAAAGATGGCACAGAAATTATCGCCGGCACTCGAATCTGGGCTGCAGGGGTGGTTGCACCATCACAGTGGAAGTTTCTCGGTGAAACCGATCGCGGCAACCGAATAAAAGTGGCACCAAATTTGCAACTCAGCGACTCAATATGGGTTGTCGGAGATGCGGCGAGTTTCCCTGATGCCACAGGGCGTCCACTGCCGATGGTTGCGCCGGTCGCAATTCAACAAGGAAAGCATGTCGCACGTCAGATCAGGCGACGCGAGTCAGAAAGATCGCTGGAGATTTTCAAATATCGCAACAAAGGTCAAATGGCGACGATTGGTCGACGCAAAGCCGTTGTCGAAATGAATTCGTGGTTGCGTTTTCAAGGCTCACTCGCCTGGCTTACGTGGCTCGCATTGCATCTCGCATATCTCTCGGGCGGTCGCAACCGCACAAGTATTTTCGCCGACTGGGTCTGGAACTACATCGTCTGGACACCGCGCCGAACGATCACCGAGTAGTTGTTCTCGCATCGCAAGTGCTAGAACTTGCAAAGAGGAAAGATGCCCCGACTAAGACAAGTGCCACGCGCCGAGGCCGACAAGTCGGTGTTGCCTGTTTACGATTTGTTGTTTGGCGACCGCGATCCTGTTGCTTCACCAGGCACGGCAACGGGCACGCCTGGCGATTGGTGGACTGTATTCGCTCTTGTGCCAGAAGTTTTTGAACACGCGGTTCGTGGGTTCGCGCTATATCGAAATCCTGCACGCAAAATTGACCCGAAACTCCGCGAACTTGGTCAAACCCGGGTCGGCTGGGCGCGCGCCAGCCAATTCGTATATTCACAACACTGCAAATCTTGCAGGTCTGCGGGCATTGAAGAAGAAAAGATTCAAGCAATTGCCAATTGGCAAACTGCCGAGTGCTTCTCGCCAGTCGAGCGCGCAATACTCGCCTACACCGACGCACTCGTATATGACGGGGGCAGAGTCAGCGATGGTGTTTTCGCCGCACTGAAAAGTCACCTCAGTGATGAAGAGATCCTTGAGTTCACTTACATTGTCGCGATGTACGACATGCATGCCGTGATGAGTCGCGCCTTACGCACAGAATTTGACGATCGCGACGATCCGATTGTAGAAATAGA
>DOHD01000180.1:911-4419 GCA_003535455.1 Acidimicrobium sp. | reverse complement strand
TCTGATTCGAATTTTCGCCACCTGTTTTTTGACCTTGGTGACGGCACGTGCATTGCTTTTTTTGATCTACACAACATGGGCGAAAAGCCTGATTGGCGCTCCGATGTTTCAACGGGCAACGGATTACCTGTTTGGGTCAATCACATTGCATTTACGGCTGACAAAGAAACTCAAGAGCAAGCTCGCGCCTCGCTAGAAGCAGCCGGCATCAAACCGTTTATGGATGTCGACCACGGATGGTGTCACTCGCACTATTACCTTGATCCAAACGGCATCATGATTGAATTCTGTCGCGACACACCAGGTTTCACTGTTGATCCAGTCGCAGCCCGCGCTTCACTATCCAAAAAATAATCAGGCAGTGAACAGTGGCAATCTCTCGTTCCATCCACTGATTACTCGATCTACGGGTGTGTAGAGCACGCCTTCGAGAACACTGCCGTAGACCGATCGAAAATCAGTGGTCACTGCGAGGTCATCATCTTTTAATTGACTGAGCGGCGGCTGCTCGCCATGAAACCCACCGATAACTCGCTCGCCAATAACGAACACGGGCCCTGAAGTGCCGTGATCAGTGCCATCTGATGCATTAGCTCGAACACGTCTACCAAATTCGCTGTAGACCATGATCGTCACATCGCGACTGCGACCAATCGCTCGCATCTGAGACATGAACTTTGAAATTGAATACGAAACCGTGCCGAGCAAAGCAGACTGTGCCGAAAGTTCATTGGCGTGGGTATCGAACCCGCCAAGCGACACCGACCAAACGCGTGTGGGCACGCCAGCAGCAATCAACTTCGCCACGACATCAAACTGTTGGGCAAGATTAGAAACTCCACCAGCGTTTCCACCAACAACTGTCGGTAGATCTGCCGCAGGTGGCGCAGGGTTTTTAAGTATCGGCGAAACGACACCCGTGACGGTAAACAGGTCGCGAACAGATCGCGCAGCAGTTGCCGAAAGTTGACCGTCAGATTTTGTCGACTTCGAAGTTCGGGCAAGATCAGATGCGAGCATGCCACTCGGTGTTTTCAAACCGCTAAGCGGCAACACGGTGCCCGATCGTTTATTGCCCTGAAAAAGCGCCGGCATGGTCGAGCCGAGACTGATTGCAAGAAATGGATTTTCAGGCTGTGTTTCAATCCATCGCCCGATCCAGCCAGTTTTTATCGGAGTACGAGATGCACTTTGCCAGATCGCCATCGACGAAAAATGTGACCGATCAGGGTTCGGATAACCGACACCGCGAATAATCGCCAACTGTTTGTTGTCCCACAAAGATTTGAAACCGGTCATCGACGAGTTCAGCGCGAGACCTTCGCCAATCGGCAACACCTGATCTTCTTTATACGCGAGCTGTGGTCTCAACGACTTGTAAATCGGATCCGAATATGGAACAACGGTATTCAAGCCGTCATTGCCGCCGCTCAAGGTGACGATTACCAAAATCGGAGTGCCGTTGGGCAGCGGTTTCGGGCTGGCAGCATTTGCTGGCTGATAGTTCGTCATCGAGTGTGCAACAGCAACAGCGCCGACGCCAGTCAACTTAATGAAATTTCTACGCGAAATGTTTTGCATATATCTCCTTATGCACTGACCAAATATTCGGGGCTACAAATCGCAAGCACGACAAGTCGTGCGGGGTCGGCGATCGCGCCTTGCAGCGCGATTCGTGTGCGATTACTCCATTCAGCGACACCGAGCCAGTCGGCCAATTGGTCAATCCGCTCGGTTTTCTTGACTGACGTCAAACTACTCAAGTCGCCTTCGGCAACGATTACCTGGGCGGCTTGAATCATTGTTTGCGAAGACGCAACCGAAAGCCATGCTTCGTCTGCAGGCCAGCCACCAACACTCGGCGGATAGAACGGTCGTTGACCCAAAGTGTCAAGCAGCAATAAAAGCAGATCTGGTTGCGAACACCGTGATGGCGTAATTCGCAATGCGCGTAAAACTGAAACCAGCCACTCAACAGGGCTCTTGACTTGAGAATTAATCGGATCTTGAAATGCGGGGCTCATTACCAGCGCTTCCATTGTCGGCAGAACTTGCCGATTCTTAAACGCCGTCTTCATCAATCGAAGTGATTTCACCTGCTCAGAATTTTTCATCAGAGAATCTGTCATCGTCGATGCCGACGATATAAATCGATAACTAAGTCTCTCCGGGATAAAATTTTGACACGCCGGAGTCAGCGACAAAAAGCGCGCCAAGGTCGCAGATTCGAAATAGCCTGTCGTGCCAAGAATTGTTGACTCACCCGTCCATGCACGCCGCACATCTTTGCTGACGAGTCCAGAGTTTTTGACGACTCGAATTCCAGACAATGCTTTGGCCGCCTCTTTGACGTCATTTTCTGAATACTGATTTACGCCGATCGTGAAGAGTTCAAGAAGTTCGCGCGCCAAATTTTCGTTCGGTGACTTTGCCGTATTAAGTTGACCATCAAGCCAATAAACCAGAGCCCCATCGAGAATCATTTCTTCGCACATTTGCGAAAAGTCGCCAAGCGCATTCTTTCGTAATCGTGCAATGTGATCAAACATCACCAAAGGCTCATCGACTTTTGCATACGAAGTCGCCCAATGACCGTGCCAAAACCAGGTCATGCGCTCGCCAAACGGAAGTTCTTGATCAACCATTTGGTCGAGCCACCACAAACTCATGTTTCGCAACTGCGCCCGCTTTGCCGAGTTGTAAGGCGCCAAAGCAGGGTCGTTGGGCTTGGGTTGCGCGCCAAGGTCGGTAATACCAATCGCAGTTTTGACATCGCCGTAGTCAGGCATTCCTGAATTTAATAACTGATTTGCCGACGCCTTGAAGCCCATTTTGAGCATTTTTTTAAATTGCCCTGGCTTCGGGCCAAATCCAACGCGATGAACCAGCCGTGCAATTGCAATTCGTTCGACTGTGCTGACCACCACGGGTAAGGTTAATTCTCGAAAGTGAACTAATTCGTAACTACAACTGTTAATTAATCAAACAATTCGTGCCGACAGCGATTGTCTTGGCGAGAATTGTCGACCTCTAAGGCTTAGCCTGACTGCGTGCATCCTCATCAGTTGATTCCACGTGACAAGTCAGCCGTCGCAGGTGCAAAAATTGGCAAAACTTCAGTGCGACGAGTTTGGCGCTTTGCTCGACCATATCGACGGTCAATTCTCGGGTTTTTGGCCACAATTTTGGTCTCGTCAGTCATCGCCCTCGTTCCACCCCTGTTGTTTCGACTGATCGTCGACGAAGCAATCCCTGATGCCGACAAGCGCCGAATCGTGTTTTTAACCGTCATTCTGGTGATCGTCGCAGTCGGCGACGCCTTGCTACAAATAGTTCAACGTTGGTACTCAGCGCGAATCGGCGAAGGATTAATCTACGACTTGCGTGTCGCCCTTTTTGACAAGGTGCAAAGCATGCCGATCGCGTTTTTTACCCGCACACAAACTGGCGCGTTGATTAGTCGCCTTAATAATGATGTCGTCGGTGCACAAACTGCAGTGACGGGCAC
>DOHD01000180.1:0-865 GCA_003535455.1 Acidimicrobium sp. | reverse complement strand
TGGCACTTGTTGTCTTGCCTGTGTTCATCGTGCCGGCAAAGCGCGTCGGTGCCCGTTTGCAAGAGATATCACGCGAACAAATGGGTCTCAACGCCTCGATGAACACGCAAATGACCGAGCGATTTAACGTGTCAGGCGCGCTACTCGTGAAACTCTTCGGGCGCCACAAAGAAGAGACAAATGCTTTTGGTTCACGGGCATCTAGGGTTCGCGACATCGGCGTGACAGCCGCGATGTATGGTCGTGTGTTTTTTGTTGCTCTCGGTCTTGTCGGCGCTCTCGGTGCCGTCGCAATTTATGGTGTCGGTGCGTTCATGGTTGTCTCGGGTGGCATCACAATCGGCACACTCGTGGCAATGGCCGCATTTGTTCAACGCATTTATCAGCCACTTACTGGCCTAACCAACGCTCGACTTGAAGTGCTAACCGCGCTCGTCAGTTTCGAGCGTGTATTCGAAGTGCTTGATGCGCCTGTGGCAATCACCGATCGCATGGGCGCGGTCGACATTGTCAACCCACGCGGTGAAATCGAATTCGAGAATGTTTCGTTCAGATATCCGCCAGGTTCGAGCGTGTCGATTGCTTCGCTTGAACTCGCAGGTGTGATGCAAGGTACTGACCCCGATGTTGATGTGCTCAAGTCAGTGTCGCTGAAAATTGCGCCAGGAGAAACTGTTGCACTTGTTGGCGCTAGCGGCAGCGGCAAAACGACTTTGGCGATGCTGCTCGCTCGCCTTTACGACGTCACTTCAGGTGCTGTGCGAATCGACAGCAACGACGTTCGCGACCTAACCAGCACTTCACTTCGCGCTGCAATTGGCGTTGTCTCACAAGACTCACATATGTTTCACGAATCAGTTAAATC
>DOHD01000044.1:3113-3299 GCA_003535455.1 Acidimicrobium sp. | reverse complement strand
TTTGGGCAAACAAAAAGGCGGGCCGCCGAAGCGACCCGCCCGTTTGTAACTCTTAACTAATTACTGAACTTAGTTGCCACCTTCGGCGAGTTCAACAGTCTCTGGCATGTATGCCGAACCTGTCGTGTCTACGCCCATTGCATCAAGCATCGCAAGCGCTGCCGTCACAATGTCGTTGGTGTAAGC
>DOHD01000044.1:0-2990 GCA_003535455.1 Acidimicrobium sp. | reverse complement strand
TGCCACAACTGGTGACTTGCACCAAGCTTTGAACCCTTTGCTACGACGATGTCACGGCAAGCCGAAACATTGTCACGGCAGAATGCCCAACCTTGAAGTGACGCGGCAACAAACTTTGTCGCGGTCTCAACATAGGCAGGGTCTTCAAGGCGCGAGCCGTCTGCCCAGATTGCGTCTTGCAACATACCAACACCTTCGGCCTCATACGAAACAACGTTGAAGTCGTCTGCGGTGTAGAGAGCACCTGTTGCTGGGTTCTTTGCTTCGAGAACCTGTGCATATTCGTTGTATGTCATCGCTTCAGCAGCGTCAATGTCGCCAGACAGCAAACCTGCCATGTCGAATTGTTGCTGAACGAGTGTCACATCTTTTGCTGGATCAAGGCCGGCCTTGGTGAGTGCGGCGAAGATTTCAAATTCGTTGCCGTAACCCCAGTTACCAATCTTCTTGCCCTTGAAATCTGCGGCAGATTTGATGTTCTTGTCTTTGAACGAAACTTGCAGTGTGCCTGATCGTTGAAACACCTGTGCGATGTTCACGATGTTCGCGCCACCCTCACGACTTGCAAGTGCCTTTGACACCCACGAGATCGCGAAATCAGCCTGGCCGTCGGCAAGCACGTTTTGAGGCGTGATGTCTACTGCACCTTCCATGATCGTTACATCAAGGCACTGATCGGCGTAGAAGCCCTGGTCTTGTGCTGCGTAGTAACCAGCGAACTGAGCCTGCGTGAACCATTGCAGTTGCAGCTTCACCGGTGTCGGTGTGGTGCATTCTGCTGGTGCTGTCGTCTCTTCTGTCGCCGCCTCGGTATCTTCAGTTGCCTCATCGTCACTGCCGCCACAAGCGCCAACGACCAGAGACATCACTGCGATGCCCGCAAAGGCAAACTTCAATGTCTTCTTCTTCGTCATTATTTCTCCCCCGGGTTTTCGCCCGCATTTGTTTTTATTTAGCCTCACCCTTTCGGGCAATGCCCTCCAAAATAATGGAGACTATGTAGAACGCTAGCCCAAGCAAACAAGCCCCGAGAACGTAGGCCCACGCCGCAGCATTCTTAGAATTAGCGATATTGCTCGTAATGCGACTGCCCAAACCGTTCTGCAGACCACCAAAATATTCGCTGACAAAAGCCGTAATCACCGACGCTGGTGCCGCAATCTTCAGCGCAGTGAAAAGATATGGCACCGCATTGGGCACACGCACTTTGCGCAAGATCGCAAACTCACTTGCTGCATAACTGCGCATCAATTCGACATGGGTCGAGCGAACCTGAGTCAGGCCCTTGGCGACGTTCACCAAAACAATGAAATAAACGACGAGCGTCACCATAACCCGGCGCGGAATCTCGCTGGTTATCGAATACATGTTGTTCAGCACCGCAACCAAAACAAAAATTGGTATTGCGTTCAATGCGATCGCCAATGGCGTGATCAACTCACCCAAAAATCGATATCGACTCAAAATAAAACTCATCGCGACACCAAAGAAAGTGCCGACCACCAAGCCGACAAGTGCGTTGCCACCTGAAACCATCGATGCTTCCCAGATTCGCGAATAATTTTTTATGAACTGTTCGAAAATTTTTGTAGGTGCAGCCAGAAAGTACGGCTTTAAATCAAACCCGCGTACTGCTGACTCCCATAGTGCTAAAAATGCAACACCGAAAACAATTGCAGGACCAACCCGACGCGCGCGTGCTAACCCTCGCAAACCACCGACCGTCGCATTTGCTCTAGCCATGATCAGCGGTCTTCGACTCCACGAATTGCGTTTGCTGCGGCATGTTCAGCATGAGTGCCGCGCAACGCCTCGCGCACCGCGGTGATGCTTTTGAAAAAGCCGTCAGCGGCCCGAGTATCTTCGTTTCGCTTCGACCCCAGATCGACGTCAATCACCGATGTAATTCGACCTGGTCGCGGCGACATCACGACGACACGATTCGATAAATAAACGGCCTCGGGTATCGAGTGCGTCACGAACACGACCGTCGTCGAAGTCTCGCCGCAAATACGCAGCAACTCACCTTGCATATATTCGCGAGTCATTTCGTCGAGAGCGCCAAACGGTTCGTCCATCAATAACAATTGTGGGTGCGCAGCAAGCGCCCGCGCGATCGCAATTCGCTGTTGCATGCCACCCGAAAGTTGCCACGGATACAACTCGGCGAACTCGGGCAGCTTGACGAGTTCGAGCATCTCTTTGGCTCGTGATTCTCGTTTTGATTTATCCCAGCCCTTGAGCTCAAGCGGTAACTCGATATTTTTGCTCACGGTTCGCCAATCGAACAATCCGGCTTGTTGAAAAGCCATTCCGTAGTCTTGGTCGAGTCTTGCCTGCGCAGCAGTTTTGTTGTTCACACTCACCGACCCAGATGTCGGCTCAAGCAAGTTTGCAATCAAGCGCAACAGAGTTGACTTGCCACAACCCGATGGGCCGATCAGCGACACAAATTCACCAGGATCAACCGTCAAACTCACATCAACAAGGGCGTCGACTTGTTTAGCCGTGCCCTGATTAAAAATCTTGCTTGCGCCAGCAACTTGCAATGCACTCACGCGCTTGTCTCCTTTGGTCGGTTTCGCATTAACAACACATCCGACAACGCGACCAAACCCGACATCGTTATGCCGAGTGCCGCGGCGCCAAACACTGCAGTGAAAACTTTTGCTGGGTCGCCAGTTGCTTCGCGTGCATATTCGATTATCAATCGACCGATGCCACCTTTGAGACCGGTGCTAATCTCGGCGACGACCACGCCAACCACGGCGCCAGATGCACCGAGTTTGAATGCTGGCACCATGAACGGCACCGCTGCAGGAAATCGCAATTTAAACAGTGTCTGCTTCCACGAAGCGGCATAACTGTCCATTAATTCGACTGCGGCTGCTGGCGCGCTCGCCAAACCACGCAGCGTGCCGACCGCAATCGGAAAGAACGCCAAAAATGTGCCGAGTATCGACGCCGACAACCACCTCGGCCAAACGAAC
>DOHD01000077.1:4589-7511 GCA_003535455.1 Acidimicrobium sp. | reverse complement strand
CCGCGCGATCACCGGCGCAAGCATCCTTAAATAATTCTGCGGTGTCGGTTGAACGCGAGTTCATTTAGACCGCGACAACCTCGGTGATGCCGTCAATGCGATCGCGCATGATTCGCTCGATGCCGGCCTTGAGAGTTTGATCAGATGCAGGACATGTGCCGCACGCACCAGTGAGCGTCACGCTCACGATGCCGGTTGTTTCGTCGACGTCGCGCAAAATAATGTCGCCGCCGTCGGCTTGAAGAGCCGGGCGAATCACTTCGATAGTTTCTTCGACTTGTGTGCGAATTGACACTGAACATCCTGCCTAGTTTTATTTCCTGAACCCTCTACGATACGAGGGTGCTTGCTCACCAAGGTGGTTGGGATGAAATTCTCTTGGTCGCTGGACCAATTCTCGTGATAATCGGGGTGTTATGGCAAGCAACTCGACGCGTCAAACGCGAGGCTACGCAAGTCACACGCGAGTCAAACTCGAGTGATATCGGCGCCAAGACCACTGAGTCTGCCGACTAGGTCGTCGTAGCCACGATCAACATGGTGAATCTCGCTGATCACGGTTTCGTCGTGCGCGGCCAAACCAGCGACAACTAGCGCAGCACCCGCGCGAATATCGGGCGCGGTCACCGCGGCGCCAATCAAGTGTTCGACACCTTTGATTACGGCGTGATGTCCGTCGATACGAATATCAGCGCCGAGTTTGCACAACTCTTCGATATATCTAAATCGTCCCGGAAACAAATTTTCAGTCACGATGCCGACGCCACTAGAAACCGAGTTCATCGCCACGAGCAACGGCTTGTAGTCGGTGGCTATACCCGGATACGGCAGCGTCGCAAAATCAATCGCCGCAAGTCGCTCTGGCGCCGTCACGCGCAGACCATCGCGTTGCGGATAAATCGACACGCCCATCTGCGTATATTTATTGATCACCATCTCCATGTGCTCGGGGCGCGCACCACGCACTTGCACATCGCCACCCGCGATCGCCACGGCTGCGATATATGTCGCCGCTTGCACGCGATCGTTGATTACCGCGTGTCGAACACCATGCAACGAACCTTTTTTTGATCCATGAATCACCAATCGCGAAGTGCCGATGCCCTCGATTTGTGCGCCCATCGCCACGAGCATGTTGCACAAGTCGCCGATTTCTGGTTCGCGCGCGGCGTTGTCGATCACCGTCGTGCCCTTTGCATAAATCGCCGCGGTCAAAATATTTTCTGTGGCGCCAACGCTGGCGAACGAAAGTTCTATCTCGGCACCATGCAACTCTTCGGCATACGCGTTGATGTTCAACAAATTTTGTTCGATCGTCGCGCCCATTTTTTCGAGACCGCTGATGTGCAAATCAATCGGCCGCCCACCAAAGTCGTCACCACCTGGCCAGTTGATCAACGCCTGACCGTAATGCGTGAGCAACGGGCCGAGCACATTGATGCTCGCGCGAATCTTGTCGACGTTTTCAAATGGCGCCTCGGTCGAAATGTTTCCAGAATTAGTCAGCGAAAGTTCGTGCGGCCCGAGCCACTTGGTTTTCACCCCGAGAGCAATCAGCAAATCAGACATCGTGTCGACATCGGCGATCGCCGGCACGTTAGTCAAAACGAATTCGCCTTCTGCCAAAAGCGTCGCGGCCATCAACTTGAGCACCGAGTTTTTCGCCCCGGGCACCTGAACATTGCCCGAAAGCGGCCCCGATCGGCGCACAATTATGCGTGGAGACTCATTATTCATGACATTTCAGTATGCTCCCGCAGTGAGCCGAAAACCCCGAACGCCCCCATTGACTGCGCGACAGCGCACTATTTTGTGGCTTCTCGCATTGGCCTGTGTACCCGCAACATACGCCAACACATTGTTCACACAAACAGTCGCATACGCCGCGCAAGACTTTGCAATTTCAGAACAAGGACAAGGTATCGGCGCGGCAATCATCCGCTGGGGTGTCGTGTTTTCGCTTCCGCTCGCCGCACTCGCCGACCGCATCGGCCGTCGACGATTGATAATTTTTTGTGCGTTTGGTGCGCCGATTATCACCGCGCTCGGTGGTCTCGCGCCGAGTTTCACAATTTTGGTTGCGACACAAACTATCGGTCGACCACTTGCGCTCGTGTTAACAATTTTGATCGGCATCGTCGCCACCGAAGAAATGTCGCGCGATGCTCGTGCCTGGGCAATCAGCGTGCTGGCGCTCGCCGCTGGTTTCGGTGCAGGTTTTGCATTTGCCGCATTGCCTCTAGCCGATCTCGGTAGCGACTCGTGGCGCTACATCTATGCAATCTCGCTTGCGTGGCTGGTGATCGCATTTATTTTGCTGCGAAAATTGCCCGAGACAACTCGCTTCATCGAACGCCACGACAAGCACCTCGAACACGCGACACATATCGACAAATCGCGACTCGCGACCCAAAGCCTTGTCGCGATTTTTGGCAATGTTTTTATTGCAGCGTCATCGGTTTTCCAAGTGCGCTATTTGCGCGATGTTCGTGACTACTCGGCAGTCATGGTCACCGCGTTCACTTTGCTCACCGGCACACCAGCTTCAATTGGTTTGCTGATCGGTGGTCGCGTCGCAGATTCGCGCGGAAGACGAATTTTGTCGGCGATCACGTTTCCCCTTGGCGCAATATTGTTGACTGGCGCGTTCAGTTTTAGTTCGGCACCAATGTGGCTCGCATCGCTTGCGGGCGGTGTCTGTCTTGGGCTCGCTTATCCGGCGATGGCCGTCTATCGCGGCGAAATGTTTCCGACTTTGCATCGCTCATTCGCTTCTGGTGTGATCATGACGGCTTCACTCATTGGCGGCAGCATCGGTCTTGTCGGCGCGGGCTACTTCTTGAATCGCGATATCAGTTATGGCGTTGTCATGAGTTGGCTCTCAATTGGGCCAATTATTGCGGGCGTTTTGGTTTTCGCAAC
>DOHD01000077.1:670-4493 GCA_003535455.1 Acidimicrobium sp. | reverse complement strand
GTCAATCCAAGCGTATGTTTTATTTTTCATCGGCGTTATCGCCATGGTCAACTCTTCAACCGTGCCAAATTCGTCGCGAGTGCCACTTACAAATAATGTCGGCGCCAAAATTCTTGGCAGGTGTTCGCTGCGCAATTTTTCTGGGTGCTTTGGTGGATGCAACGGATAGCAAACGCACACCAACCCAGCAACATCAAGTGAGTTCTCGGTTTCGCCAGTTCCGTGCGCGTTTTCGACGCTGGCAATAGCCATGCTGCACATTCGTCCACCCATTGAACGACCACCGATCACGATCTCGCTNNGGGCGATTTATCCGGAAACTTCTTACCCGCTTTGCGATATTCAAAATCGCAGCGAGCAACCCTAATTTTGTCGTTCGCAGTATTTATCGCCGTCTCGATTGCAAGTAGCGACTGATGATTTGCGTTTGTCCCCGCCCCCGGAAACAACACGACGCCAGCTATCACGCGCGCAACAGCACACGCGTTTTCACGAGTGCAAAAGCACTCGGCGGGCTTCTCCAATTTCTTCAATTGATTTGCCGGCGGTGGCAACATCACCACCGTGATCTGGGTGCACACTGCGCAGCATTGCCCGATATCGCTCTTGCACCTGACGCTTTGACGGCTTGACGGTGCCCGCAGGAAACCCAAGCAACTCAAGTGCCCACGCTCGCGGGTCTGCCATCGCCGAGAAATTCGCGGTCGCATTGCCCGCCAAAAAACTAATAAACGACGAATCGAGTGGTCCACGCCAACGCATCGCTCTACTGATCACCAAACTTAATGCTCGGCGCGCAGACTCTTCGAGACGCTCGAGTGAATAAATTGCACCCAACACCTGCAACAAATCACTGCCGTTCGATTCAAAATTGAATTTCAGTTCGTTTTCGTTGCCATGCAGACGATGCACGCTTTTTGCCAGACCGTGACGATCGGTTTGTAAACGATGTCGCAACCGTGGTTGCACAACACGTTCACCTCGTTCGACTTGCGCCAATAGTCGATGCACATCGGGCACGATCTCGTCGTCAACTTCGCCAAAGTGCTGCGCAACAATGCCGCCAAGCAACAAACCGCCAAAACCTGGCGAATGTTCAACCGGCAAATTCAAAGTACCAATCGACAACCGACGCGTCGGCGTGAATGGTCGCGTGTGCCAGATCTCAACTTCGGCAAGCGCTTCACCAACGACCATGGCTTCTGAGACTAATTGCTAATCGCGAAAAACGACTAGAGATTCGGGCGCAAAATTGCCACAAGCCGACTTGCCAAATCCATTGCCAAGACTTCATCGGCGCGATCGCCCCCGACAAGTGCATCTTCAACCTGGCTCGCAAGATCTTTGATCTGCCGCCAGACCGAGTCGCTCATGTCACCTGGCGCCGAGGTGGCGTCAATCGTTTCAAGCAGTCGCTCGAGACTCGCCACCGAATTTGCGTCAGAAGGGTTTCTTGCAATTTTTTGTGCCACCCCCGAAAGTTGTGCCAAGACTTTTGTGTCGGCCTGGTCGATGTCGTCATCTTGTTCTTCGATTTCATCTTCGAGATTTTCGATTTCATCCAAAATTTCTTCGATATCAACTTCGCGCGCCGACTCGGCGATCAGAACCGTGTCGTCCCAGCGATGAGCAACTCCTGCTTCATTCAACATTGCAGTCAATTCGGCGCGAGTTTCGCGCGACCATTCGTCTAGCTCCCATTCGGTGACGGGTGCGTTTGGGTTCAACTCGCTCACATGCCGAACGCTAGTTGTTTATTTGCTACCAGTGCTATTGGGCTAATATCTCGGTGATGCCGTTGACGCAACGCCCAGACCGCAACTTGGCGCTAGAACTCGTGCGGGTCACCGAATCAGCCGCACTCGCCGCATCAAAATGGGTTGGACGTGGCGATAAAAATGCGGCTGACGGTGCTGCGGTTGATGCAATGCGCAACTTGCTCGACACCGTGAACATGGATGGCATCGTGGTTATCGGCGAAGGTGAAAAAGACGAAGCACCAATGTTGTTCAACGGTGAGCGCGTCGGCAACGGTTCAAAGCCTTTGACCGATGTGGCGGTCGACCCGATCGATGGCACGACACTCACATCATTAGGGCGCAACAACGCGTTGTCGGTGCTGGCTGTTGCCGAACGCGGCACGATGTATAACCCAGGGCCATGCGTATATATGGAGAAAATCGCCGTCTCGCGCGAAGCAGCAAATGCAATCGACATAAATGTTTCGCCCACAAAAAACCTTAAAGAGATCGCCAAGGCGACGAAAAAATCGCTCAACGATCTTGTCGTCGTCATTTTAGAACGACCCCGACATGATGAGCTCATCGCCGAGGTTCGCAGTTGTGGCTGTCGCATCCACTTAATTAGCGACGGCGACATCGCTGGCGCAATCGCCGCCGCTTCACCAAATGTTGGGGTTGATGTCTTGATGGGCATCGGCGGCACACCCGAAGGTGTTACCGCTGCGGCCGCGCTAAAAAGTTTGGGCGGTCAGATCTTGGGCAAGTTGTGGGTCAAGAATGATGCCGAAGCAAAGATTGCCAAAGATGCCGGTTACGACTTGTCGAAAGTTTTGACGGTCAATGATTTGTGCAGTGGTGACGACGTTTTCTTTGCCGCAACCGGTGTCACCGACGGCGAGTTATTGCGCGGTGTTCGCTACGACTCATATGGTGCACGCTCACAAAGTTTGGTAATGCGCAGTCGCAGTGGCACGGTGCGTGTGATCGACACGCAACATCGCGCCGACCGCATCGGTCAATATTCGTCAGCCGACTTCCGCTAACTAGTTATCGCACGCTCGCGTCAGTTGACGCCCCGCGCTAACGCTTGCCGGCTCGCGTTATCCACCTATCGTCGTCGTTGTTGTTAAATTGGCAGCAGCACGCTCGGCTTCTCGTTGCGCGACGACAATGCCCACAGCCTCGTTCAACAATCGCGCGAGCCCGTTGGCGCCAGGTGTCACCAAGTGAATGCGATCGCCTCGAAACCATCCACTTTTCTCTTTGCCCTCGCTATACGCATTCCAGTCAGCGATGTACAGATTCTCAATTTTCGGGTCAAGCTTGGCAAGCTGTTTGTTCATCGTCGTTGCCTTGCCACGCACATGACGCACCTGACGGTACGTAATCCACACAACATCAACTCCTTGAATAGCAGCTTCTTGAGTTATCGCCAAAACTGCCTGGCGAAACGGAGTGCCAATTCGATCGTTATAACCCGTGCCGATCACGACGACATCGCTAAAGCGCCCTGCGTTTTTCTTTAACTGATCTAAGGCACTTAATTTCACCCACGCAAAACAACCAGGCTCAATAAGTTTCTGACACCCTTGAACCGCAAATATTGTCTTCTGCTGACTATCTAACAACTGGCGCGCACTCTCAACATGGTCAAACGCATCAAACACCGAGTCGCCAATAATCAATACCTTCGCCCGCCCCGCCAACTCGTCACCCGACGGCCCATCACCCGCCATCGCTTTCAACCCATCGGCACGCACCACATCATTCGCACCCGCAAGTCCTTTTGCCCCAACAGTCAAACCTGATGCGCTGGAAACCAGCAAAACAGCAAAAATTGCGCTTAGCCTTCTCACGACACCAACATTATTTCGCACAACCCGCGAGTGGTCGGCTTAGCGGCGGCCGGTGGCGAAGGCTGAGATGCGGCGCACCAAAAAACGCGGTGCAAGGTCAGAAACAGCGACGAGACCTTTATATAGAGGTCCGGGAACGCTTAATGTCCGACCACGAGCCACATCGCGCAAACCAGCGCGTGCAACATCAGTGACATCAAGCCACGAGAACGACGGAAAATCTCG
>DOHD01000077.1:0-649 GCA_003535455.1 Acidimicrobium sp. | reverse complement strand
GGGCACAACGCAGTAACGCGCACACCCGACCCGCGCATTTCTTCGTGCAACGCCTCAGTCAAACTCGTGACATAAGCCTTTGTCGCACTATAAACAGCAAGTCGTGGTGATGCCTGAAAACTCGCAACGCTCGAAACGTTCAACAAATATCCGCGACCGCGAGGCACCATCGCGCGAATCGCCGCGTGCGAAAGCCGTGTCAGGGCACCAACATTTAATTGAACCTCGCGCGACAATCGGTCGACATCGATCTCGTGCATCAAACCCGACGAACCAAACCCGGCGTTATTGACTACGAGATCAATCGGCGTCAATGAAGCATCAGCGATACGCGCCTCAACTGAAGCGAGACCAACAGCACTCGTCAAATCGGCAACCATCACTTCAATATTTTTAAACTGGCTCGCCAACTGCTCGAGTCGATCAGCACGTCTCGCAACCGCAATCACATGAACTCCTGAAGCTGCTAGTTGCACAGCCATTTCGTGGCCGATACCGCTCGACGCACCCGTCACCAACGCACAGGTGAATAAAAAACTTAATCTCTTGACTCCATGCTCGCCCTAAAAGAAGTTGCCTCACACTTACTGCCACCACTACTTGACTCAAAGTCTAATTAGTTGAAGGCATCTGCAACTTTGGAATTAAA
>DOHD01000045.1:3803-6093 GCA_003535455.1 Acidimicrobium sp. | reverse complement strand
ACAAGTGTCGGTTCTGTATATCGAGCAGGTGGTGAAGTTTCGTGACCATTCGCCGAATATTTTTCGATCTTGACCTTGTCGCCGACTTTCATCGGTGGCAGCAGTGCTTCTTTTTCTTCAGACTCTGAATCGTCTTCAACCTCTTGATATGCCTGGCGGTAACCGGCGAAAGTGATCGTCGTGCCACTCGTTGAAAACTCGCAGTCTGCTTTGACAGCACCAGTAGTGCCGGCACCGAGTTTTACCGTAACGGTAGTGCCAGTCGCATCAGACATTTGCGACGCGAGCGTTCGCTGCCAAATAATTTTGTAAAGTGCGAGTTCGCGAGCATTAACTTCAGCAGCGATGACATCTGGGCTGCGCAGCGGCAACGTTGGTCGAATCGCTTCGTGTGCTTCTTGTGCGTTCTTGACTTTCGATTTGTATTGTCGAGGTTCGGCCGACAAGAACTCTTGGCCGAACGCAGTCGAAATTTCGTTGCGCACCGCGGTCATCGCGTCGTCGCCCAAAATCACATTGTCGGTTCGCATATAAGTAATGAAGCCGCCCTCATAAAGACTTTGGGCAAGTCGCATCACTTCGCTCGCCGTGATGCGCAGTTTGTTGCCACCCTCTTGTTGTAAAGTGCTGGTCATAAACGGCGCACGTGGTGACTTGCGATATGGCCGATCTTCGACACTGCGTACTTCGAGGTCGACATTGGCCAGCCCCGCAACGAGTTCGCCAGCCTTCGATTCGGTGATAACCACGACGCCTTCTTTGACCACGCCGAGCGAGTCAAAGTCTTTGCCCATCGCTATTCGCGACCCGTCGACCGACTGCAAACCCGCGCTAAATATAGGTGTAGTTGCGCTCGTGGCCTCAAGATCCCAATAGCTGGCAGCGACGTGGGCCATTCGTTCTTCTTCGCGTTCGACGACCAAGCGAATCGACGGACTTTGTACCCGGCCCGCTGAAAGCCCGCGGTTCACTTTGCGCCATAAGATTGGCGAAACTTCATATCCATATAAACGGTCGAGAATTCGTCGTGCTTCGGCGGCGTCGACCAATTTATAGTCGATGTCGCGGGTGTGGTCGAGTGCCTCAGAAATCGCGGTCTTGGTGATTTCGTGAAACACCATTCGCTTTACCGGCACCTTTGGCTTCAAATATTCTAAAAGGTGCGCTGCAATCGCTTCGCCCTCTCGGTCTTCGTCGGTTGCTAGATAAAGTTCGTCAGCATCTTTCAACAGCGCTTTCAGTTCTTTGATTACCTGTGCGCCACGCTCGGTTAATTCGTAGTTTGGTTTGAAAGAGTTTTCGACATCGACCGACAAACCTTTGCTCGGCAAGTCTGCAATGTGGCCAACCGACGCGCGCACGTCGAAGCCGTCGCCGAGAAATTTAGAAATTGTTTTGGCCTTCGCAGGCGACTCAACAATGACGAGAGCGTTAGACATGTAGATTCATCGTTAGGTGGTCGAGTATGGACTTGTCAAGGTTATCGGTTTAAATCCAAATGCAATATGGGTTGCGTCGGTAGCGTAAATGGTGACATGCGACCCGATCTGCTCGCACTCGGCTGGAACCAAACATTCGAAGACGCGGCGCAAAAAATTGATTCTTCTTTTTTAATTGGTCGAGTAAGTCGACTTGATCGCGGTTGGAGCACGATCAAGATGAGTGCATCTGATGATCAAACTGGCATCGTACGCGTCAGAAATATTGGTGCCGATGTTGCAGTCGGCGACTGGGTTGCATTCGAAAAAAATCTCGAGCGCATCGACCATGTGTTGCCCAGATGCTCGGCGCTCATTCGACGTGCGTCGTCTGATGCCGTTCGTGCCGAGCAACATGCGGTTGCGGCGAACATCGACACCGTGTTCATCGTGCACGCCGCCACCAACGAATCGAATCAACGCCGAGTTGAGCGCGAACTCGTGTTGGCTTTTGATAGTGGCGCGACACCGGTCTTGGTGTTGACAAAAAACGACCTGCAAGATGCGCCTCAACACATCGCCGAATTGCGCGATGTTGCCCGCGTCTGCGGCATTGCGTGCCATGTAGTCAGTGGTCTGACTGGCGATGGTCTAGAAACATTGGCAAAATATGGTGAAAATCACCGTTCGGTCGCGGTTCTTGGCGCCAGCGGGGTGGGCAAGTCGACCTTGGTCAATCGTCTGATCGGTGAAAATTCGCAACAAGTGGGCGAAGTTCGCGATGGCGATCAACGCGGTCGGCACACGACGGTTGCCGCAGATTTGTTGTCGATGCCAAATGGCGGCTGGCTTATCGACACACCAGGTTTGCG
>DOHD01000045.1:0-3731 GCA_003535455.1 Acidimicrobium sp. | reverse complement strand
GAAACGAAATTTCTGCCGAGCGACTAGAAAGCATGAAGCGTCTAGTCGCCGAAGAAGTTGCGCTCGAAGACGAACAAAAAGTGCGCGTGCGGCTCTCGAATCGCAAAGGCATGCGCAAACTCGACTAATCACTGGTCACCAACTGTCGTGGCATGGTCGCACTCGCGTGCAGCGAAACATCATTCATGAAGTTGCCGATGATCGGCAAATTGACGTCGTGGTCGAACCGTAATTCGATTTGTGCGAATTGGTCGTCGAGCGTCGCGTCGACCTGAATCTGGCGCAAGTTGATCGTTCTTTCGATAGCCGTGACGGCAACTTGTTGTGCCGATGACTGGTCGATATCGGCAAGCGAAATTGCCCGCGCCGCAACCTGAGCAGCGTGGTTGAGTGCCAATTGATCGTTCACGACACTGCCAACTTGCACGACACACAACGAAAACAAAAATAAAAACGGCATTACCAATGCAAACTCGACGGTCGCTTGACCGCTGTCGTCATAAGCTTCGCCGATCAAGACTGCTAGCCAAGTTGCTCGGTGCGGTCGAAGATGCCCGACAACACCGTGTCGAAAAGTTCGCCGATTCGTCCAGCCCCGCCACCATCTGTTGCCCATGCGATAACCAAAAGTGCGATTACCGCGGCGCCCAACAGCACGAGCGCATATTCGGTTGTTGCTTGACCTGATTCGGTCACTATCTTCAGTTTTTTCTTCATCATGAATCTTTCTTTACGGCAGTCGCGTCGAGACGACGGTCAGCGAGTTGACGAGCAGAGGCACCATCGCCAACAAAACAAATGAGGGAAGAATGCAACACACAAGTGGAAACAACAGTCGAACAGGCAATTCTCTGGCTTCGATTTCGCGCAGACGACGGCGTTCGTGATGGGCGTGAAATGAAAGTTGATCGAGCACCGAAGTTATTGGTAGCCCGTCGCGGTCGGCGCTCACCAAAATGTCACAGATCGGGTAGACACACGGCCCAAGAGTGTCTCGAAAACCCTTCATCGAATCGGCAAAACGTCGACCCGCCAAAAGTTCGGTGTGCACGCGCAAAAGAGGCGGTTGAAATTCGTCCGGCGCCCAATTGTGCAACTGCGACATTGCAGCCCCAGGGCTATGACCCGCACGAATAAGCACCAACAAGACATCGATCAATTCTGGGATATTTTTCGAAACCGTGTTCATGTTGCCGCCGGCGCCACGATTTTTTGCATCCATCGGCGTCCTGCGAAATTGAAGCCAACGCCGAGCAGAACGCACAACCAACCCGAAGCACTCAAGATCAAAAAATTGCGCACGCTGGTGCTTGTCACGATTAGCCAGCCCGCCACACCAACTGGCGCCCACGACAAAACTTTTGTCGACAACATTGCCTGGGCCGCCTGCATTCGACGGTCGTTGATATGCGTTGATCTTTCGCGCAACACAATTGCCGCTCGCTCGAGAGCAAACACTCCGCCGACGCCACCTGTTGCCGCAAGGTTTATTGTGCGAAGCGCAAAAACAACCTCACTTACAAGCGCATTCGACATCAGTCGTTTTGTCGCATCGGCAAACGACTCGCCTCGAGTTGTGGCTGCGACGAGTTCGGTGAACACTGGTTCGCCAATCGCGCCCTGCGCAGCTGCAGATTGCAGAGATGCCGCCATCGATTTGCCGAGTCGCAAGTTTCGTGCAGTCGAGTCGAGCAAATCTGAAAGCCACGAAAGCCGATCTAATTGTTGGTCTCGTTTTGTTGTCGATAGTCGGCGTCGGGACAATTTGCCCGATATGCGGGCAATGCCACTTGGGCGATTTAATCGCTTCAGCACGAATTGCCGCGCAACAAAGGGTTGACCATACCAATTGCCGATAACAAAGATCAACACGGCAAAACCCGTCGCGCCAAGAAAAATAAACAACGATCTCATTGCAGAATTTCGTCGGCAACTCGAGAGTCGACGACGACTGCCCGCAACAAATTTGGCTCAATCAGCAAAACGTGTTGAATAAATCGTGAGCCGTCGATATGTCTTGCAACATGAATGATCGCATTTATTGACGTCGCAACATGGTCGCGCACCACATCGCGCGACCAGTTGGTCGCATGTTGCATGACCAAAGACTCGACACGTCGCAACGCGTCACGCGCACTATTGGCATGAATCGTCGACATCGAGCCGTCATGACCGGTGTTCATCGCCGACAACATGTCGAGGGTCTCGGCGCCACGCACCTCGCCGATGATCAGACGATCGGGCCGCAACCGCAAGGCCGTGCGCACGAGCGACCGAGTTGAGACTTCGAGGTTGCCGTCGGGGCCAAGAGGTCGCGCTTCGAGTCGCACAACATGTCGATGGGCGAGTTTTAATTCGGCGATGTCTTCGATGGTTACAACGCGCTCATTTGGCGCCAAAAAATCGCAGAGCGAGTTGAGCAGAGTCGTTTTGCCCGCAGATGCGGCGCCACTGATCAAAATGTTGCGGCGATCAAAGACGAGTTGCTGCAAAATTTCACCAACTTGTCGATCGGCAAAGTCGCTGAGCGTGATGCGATCGACACAAAAACGTCGGATTGAAACACATGCACCGTCGACTGCGACTGGTGGTATCACCGCGCACAACCTTGAGCCGTCGCTGAGTCGTGCGTCGACGATCGGCGTGGTGATATCGATGCGCCGACCCAACGGCAACAGCGTGCGTTCGATGAATGATCGAGTTTCGGTCTCGCTGATCATGTCGACGTGTTCGAGTTGGCCGTTGCGCTCGAGCCAAACCTCGCCACCACCGTTGACCATGATTTCGCGCACTGATGCATCCTTGAAAAAATCTTCGAGGCGACGAGAAGCGATTCGGTTGTTGGCGACGAGCGCGGTGCGGTTCATGCCGCGACCGAAACGTGTCTAGTCATCAAGATCACGCCGCGACCGAAAGTTGCTTTGCCAACATGTTTGGCAGACGACTGGCCAAAAGACCCGCGTCGACTGCGCGCGAAATAGTCGCGTCAAAAGTTATTTCGGCGATCACCGGCGCACCGATAACAGATTCGACATCGCGTTTGCCTAGTGCGCGACCAGGCTCATTGACCAACACGACACCTGTCGGCGCAACGTTGAGTTGTGCAGCGCGGCGCAACGCCAAATAGCACGGACGAGTAATCAGCAGCGAAGAACTCGCCCGTGCTATCAGGTCGGTTGACGGCAGCCCGCAACCAGCGTCGACAATCACCGGCAGATCGAACGTCGCCAGCGATGCACAAAGTTCGGCAAAGTTTGCGCTGCTGTCGAACTGCCCCGCACCGCGCGAGATGAGTTGCAGATTCGCCGTCGCCTGAATTGCAATCGACTGCAGTGTCATGCGCGAGGAGTTTTCGTTTTGCGTGAACCACTCGGCGACACCGATGCCATTTGGTTCAGCGAGACCGAGAACTGCGGGCACGTCGCCAGCGAGATCGACAATCACCGCGCCTCGCGGCGACTTTTCGGCGTGCACGAGTGCGAGAGTTGACGCGACGACGGTCGTGCCGCTGCCACCTTTGACCGACCAACAAACAATCATCTGATTGCTCCTTTTATTAACAGGTGCTCAGATGTGTGCGCGGGTGTTGCGATGCGTCATTCGAAAATTCGACAAGTAGCCTTCGCGATGGAGGTGTCCGGGTACCTGGTGGGCTCCGCCGCCTTCAAAGCGGTTGGGACGAGTGAACCTCGTCTGGCGGGTTCGATTCCCGTCCGCCTCCGCCAAATTTT
>DOHD01000105.1:4072-4212 GCA_003535455.1 Acidimicrobium sp. | reverse complement strand
TGACGAATCCACCATGTTGCATAGGTCGAGAACTTGAAACCTTTTTCGAAGTCGTATTTATCGGCAGCATGCATCAAGCCGATATTGCCTTCTTGAATCAAGTCGGCGAGTTGCAATTCTTTTCTGTCATATCTTCTGGC
>DOHD01000105.1:458-3972 GCA_003535455.1 Acidimicrobium sp. | reverse complement strand
GTTCGTTGCAATTTGCGTCGCTCGGCAAAACTCAAGTTGTTATCAGAAGAGTTCAACTGCACTTGGGCGACAAGACCCGCCTTGATTTTCTTGCCGAGGTCTTTTTCTTCTTCGGCCGACAGCAACGGCACTTGACCGATTTCGCCCAAATACAGGCGAACCGAATCAGACCCGATCGAGTCTTTAGCCGTAGATGTTGTCACTCATGCTCCCCAACCCGAATGTTCAACCAACTCAAAAGTTGCTCTGCTGCAGATTCTGCCATATTTGGCACATCGAGTTGTTCAAGCAAAAGTCTTGCCGCACGGTCGATTTGAATTTGCTCTGGATCACTGACCGTTACGCGGTGCGACAGCTCGCGCCGAACGGCGGCGGCGAGCAGGTTCCAGGCCTCTCTAACAGGCTGAGACTCGACATCGGCAACGGCCGCCCGCTCTAAAACTTCGCGGGCTTCGGGGTCTGCGAGTTCTAAAGATTTGGCAACATCACCAAGTGCATTGCCGGCAGCAATGTAGGCGCGCCGATTCACGTCGTCTAAAAAGAGCGCTTCAGATAACCAATCGGCAATTTCATCCCAGTGCGAAAACATCAGCGCTAAAACGACGAACTCTGCCGATTCGCTCAATCGATTCGTCGGCGTTGTCGAAATTGAGACTGTCGGGTTGCGCGTGCGACGTTCGGCGAGTTTCACCAAGTCGACGACTGGTATGCCAACGTGTGTTGCGACTTGACCGGCATAAATTTTTCGCACGTTCGTATCGGGGTGTTCGTTGATTACAGACATCGCCTGCTCGGCCGTGCGCGACCTCGCTTCTGGTGACGCCACCGAGCCCGCGTCAAGAACTCGTTGCAATCGAAAACCCAAGAACGGTTGCGCACTCGCGACTGCTTTTGCCAACGAGTCTGGGTCGGTATTCGCCAAATCACCAGGATCTTTGCCCTGCGGAAAATGCGCCACGCCGACCTCGACTTTGTATCGCTGCTCCCATTCGTAAAAGCGGGCTGCCGCACCTTGGCCCGCACTGTCGGCATCAAACGCCAAGACGACTTTCTTGGCGAATCGTTTGAGCAATCGAACATGGTCTTCAGTTAGCGCGGTGCCACAAGTTGCGACTGCTCGACGCACGCCACTGCGATGAAAACCTATGACATCGGTATAGCCCTCGCACACGATCACTTCGTCGGCCGTCACGATTTCTGCTTTTGCCCAGTTCAAGCCATAAAGAGTTTTGCTCTTGGCATAAATCGCAGTCTCGGGAGAATTTTTATATTTTGCGGGATCTTTGCTGCCTGGCAGAATTCGTCCACCAAACGCGACCGGCTCACCCGAATCGCGAAAAATCGGAAACATAACCCGAGCCCGAAACGAATCTTGTGCTTTGCCACGTTTGTTGATGAAACCCAAACCTGTTTCACGCAACAAGTCGATTGATACACCGAGGTCGCGTGACAGGGCATCCCAATCGTCTGGCGCCCAACCGAGTTTGAACTCACGAGCAACGTCACCAGACAAGCCGCGCTCGCGCAGATAATCACGAGCGACACGCGCATCTGGGGCCGTCAACAGTCGGTTGTGATACCAGTCGACTGCTTGCGACATAATTTCGGTCAGTTGTTTTGACCGTTGGCGATCTTTGCTCTGCCCGCCAGTCGTATATGTCAGTTGATAGCCGGCCTTGCCCGCGATGTGCTCAATCGCACCGACAAAGTCGAGATGCTCTATTTCTTGAATGAACTTGAACACGTCTCCCGATGCTCCACAGCCGAAGCACTTGTAGCGACGGGTCTCTTCGCGAACATTGAACGAGCCCGATTTTTCGGCGTGAAACGGACAAAGACCGACCCAGTTTCGACCGACACGACGCAACTGCACATAGCCCTGAATCGTGTCGACAATCGAGACCGCCTCGCGAAGTCGTTCAATGTCCGTATCTGCAATCGCCACGAGCGAAGGCTAGTTCATCGGTGTTATTTAAGCCTTTTCACTTCGGTCTTTGATTACCGATGCGACGATGCCGACTGTCAGAGCCGTAATGATTATGCCCAACGAAATTGGTACTGGGATGTGATACCAAATAGCGATCGACATCTTGACACCGACATAAATCAACAGAAATGAAATTGTGTGCGGCATGTAGACGAACCGCTCGCGCATATCGGCGAGCAAGAAATAAAGCGCGCGCAACCCGAGAATCGCGAATGCGTTCGACGCAAAAACGATGAACTGTTCGCGACTAACCGCCAAAACGGCCGGCACCGAGTCGACGGCGAATATCACGTCTGAAACCTCGATCACGACCAAGACCGCCAATAGCGGTGTCGCCATTCTATGACCGTTCACGCGGGTGAACATTTTCTGCCCGTCATAATGGTCGACCGATGGCACGAATCGCCTGAACAGTTTCATCGTGCGCATCTCAGATGGGTCGCCTTCGTCTTCACCCGATTTGAAAATTTTGACGCCTGTATAAATCAAGAAGATTCCGAAGACGAGCAACAAAAATTGAAATCGCGTGATGACCGCGACGCCGACGAGGATGAACACGAAACGCAATACAAGCGCACCGAATATTCCCCAAAAAAGTGTGCGGTGTTGATATTCGCGTGGCACCTTGAAGTGCGCAAAAATCATCGCCCAGACGAACACATTGTCGACCGAAAGACTCTTTTCGATCAGATAACCCGATAAATATTCGACCGCCGACGAGGTGCCCTCGCCCTGGCCCGCAAACATCCAAGCAATTACGCCGGTGAAAGCCAGACCGAGACCGATCCAGATTGCACTTTCAACTGCGGCTTCACGAATGCCGATGACATGGGCCTTGCGGTGAAATACCAGTAGGTCAATGATCAATGCGCCGGCGATTACGACCAGCAACATCGGCCAACCCCACGATGGGATTACAACATCAACGAAATTTTCTTTTTCTGTACTTGCCGCGAACAACATATTCAACATGTGTAACTTGCTTGACCTTTCGGGTGATGAACCGAGACTTTTGTTTCGGTCTTACTTCCCCCGATGATCGCTTACCAACAGGCAAGTCGGGCTATACCTACATACTAAATCATCCACCGCCCCACCCCCAACCACTCTTCTCTAAATTCACCTGCGAGTCACACCCGAGTCATGCTGGCAAGACACGGCAGACTAGTTGTCAACTCGCCAACAACCCACCGAAACTACAATTCCACCTATGAATCTCAAGTCCAAACTTCCGACAAAACTTCAAAAATACGCCACGTTAGGCGTTTTTCCAAAACTCCTGTTATTGCCGTTCGCACTTGGTTTCATCGCACTAATTCTTCTGCTTCGACCATTCGTCGTGATTAAGTTCTTCAAAGTCAATCCGTGGCGAATCGGCCACCTTCTTGCCGAAGTCGAGATCGTTCGTCTCAACGCTCTCGAAGCTTCGAAAACCAAGAAACACTATGTTATTTACTACTTTCCCGAGCGTCGACTCGCCAACAGATTCGTCGCAGAAATGTGGAAACGCGTTTTACCAACAGTAAG
>DOHD01000105.1:0-431 GCA_003535455.1 Acidimicrobium sp. | reverse complement strand
GGCTCGTGGGGCTGGCTTACATTTGTAGTGTGCTTGAAAGTAGCAAGGAAAAAACTAACCTGTGATCCTTCACATGTTGACCAACTTGGTCTTTGGAGCTCATATGGAACTAACCTTCGATTCTCCCAGGATGAAATTGAGCAAGGCAAAAAGTTCTTAACTTCTATCAATTGTGCTGATCATAACTATGTTTGTTTAATAGTTAGGGATTCGAGTTATTTAAAGGCAATCCGAAAAGACAAAAGTTTTGCACACCACGACTTTCGCGATGCTGAGATTGATTCATACCGGCAAGCAGCAGAAAGACTCACAAGTCTGGGCTACACCGTCGTCAGAATGGGTCAAATCGTTGGAGCGCCGCTAGTTTCTGAAAATCCAAAAATTATTGATTACGCCACGAACGGCATGGGGTCTGAATTTTTGGACGTTTA
>DOHD01000173.1:5214-6528 GCA_003535455.1 Acidimicrobium sp. | reverse complement strand
GGCACAAATATCTCGGCAAACCGCGAACTGTAAAAACTGGCGACGCAATGCGCGGCAGTTATCTTGGGCCAAAATTCACCGATGCTGATGTCAGCAAGTTTCTCGACGCACAACAAATTCGCTATACACAACTTTCGCGCCAAGAACTAAACGAACGCGTTGCCGACTTGCTCAGTGACGGTGCTGTCGTCGGTTGGTTTCAGGGCCGAATGGAGTTCGGCCCGCGCGCACTCGGCAATCGCACGATCTTGGGCGACGCACGCCACCCCGACATGCAAAAAAAGATGAACCTCAAAATTAAATTTCGCGAAGGGTTCCGTCCGTTTGCGCCGGCCGTTCTCGCCGAAGACGTTTCAGATTGGTTCGATCTCGACACATCGAGCCCATATATGTTGGTCGTCGCACCAGTCGCGCAGCATCGCCGAAGCAAAGACCACGCCGACATGACCAAACTTTTCGGCATCGACAAACTCAATGTCGTGCGATCAGAGATTCCGGCTGTTACGCACGTCGACTTTTCGGCACGCGTGCAAACCGTGCATAAAGAAACAAACCCCGAGTTTCATGATCTGCTTAGCGTGTTTAAGCAACGCCACAATTGCGCCGTGTTGCTCAACACTTCGTTTAACGTGCGTGGCGAGCCACCAGTTTGCACACCGCAAGAGGCCTACACATGTTTCATGCGCACCGATATGGACTATCTCGTGATCGGCACGATGCTGCTCGCAAAATCTGAGCAAGTGGCACTTGCACACGACTCAGATTGGCAAAAAGAGTTTGCACTTGATTAAACGCAGTTTCATTTTCATCGTGTGGTGCGGCATCGTCGTTGCTGGCGTCGTGCGCCGTGCTTTTGGTCTTGGCCGTCTGACTGGTAAGGGCAGTGCGCAGAGTTATTGGGTAGAAAAGTCTCGATTGCCAAAGGATCATTTTGAGCGCCAGCGTTAAAAAGTCTCGCGCCGCTGTCGAGCGACGCAATCTGATTGTTCCGCAAATGCGCGATTACGACGAACTCGGCATGCGTCAAGAGTGGGTTCCACACCTGATGTATTTTCATCCACGAAATGTTGCACTCAAATCAGTGACGACAGATGAGTTTGGTTTTCGAAATACAACCGGCGTTAAACCAGGTGCGCCGACGGCATTGTTGGTGGGTGGCAGCAGCGTGTTCGGCATCGGGGCGACGAGCGACGCGACGACGATTCCAAGTTTGTTGAATGCGACGACCAAATACAACTGGCGCAATTTTGGTGGGCGTGCGTTTAACTCGACACAAGAAGCGATCTTGGTGCATTTGTCGAACACGAAAAAGAT
>DOHD01000173.1:151-5198 GCA_003535455.1 Acidimicrobium sp. | reverse complement strand
AATGAGCGGCAGTTTCTCGAAAATGTTTGGTGCGTTTTTTCATCAAGGTTTATTCGAGTCGCAAATGCGAAGTGCGGCAGTCGGCAATCGTGTGCTCGCTCGACAATTGGTTGCTGGTTTGCTTGAGCGTTTTGGTGTAGGCAGAAAACAGCATGCACAAACGGCATCGCAAACTGCGCAGCATACGAGCATGTCAAAAGCCGAGTCGTATACGGCGATGCTCACAGTTTTCGAGCGTGACTGCGAATATTTTCAAATGTTGGCTAAGCACAACTCAACTTCAGCGTCGTTTGTCTTGCAGCCGTTTGCGCCTTGGGTTCAAAAATCGTTAACCACTCAAGAAACTGAATTATTCAAACTTCTTGATAAAGAAGCCGAAGGTTTTTCGCGCGTGTTAAGCGAACTCGCCGAGCGCAAGCAGCAATATACGCAAGATCTACAAACTATTTGTGCGAGAACTGGCCTCAAATTCGTAGATCTGAACACGGCACCTGAGCTGCAAAAACCCGAGTGGCTTTTCGTCGACCGTGTGCACCTCACCGATGCCGGCTACTCGGTAGTTGCCAAGTTGCTTGTGCGAGACTTATCGCTGTGAAATTCTTTTCATCCTTAATAAGTTTTTTCAGTCGTCTTTTCAAACGTGGCTCACGTGACAACGGCCCGAGCGGCAACGTCTCTGACGACAACTACCCGATGTTCTAGTTATTTGTTGCGGCGGGCGAGTGGGTTGGCGGCAAGAAACTCTGGTCGCAGCGGCGCGCCGGTTACTTCATCGTTGAAGTAGGTGCCTTTCTCAAGACGATCCATCGCGACATCTACATCGTTTAGGTCGCGCTCAATCGCCTCGATCATCTTGTTGTCTGCATCGTTGGCTTTCGTTTCTGGCATGACCCGAGTGTAGGGTTCATGGCTATGAATAACGAACAATCATCGAAGTTTCCGCCCCTTGACGGTTCAGCACCGGTCACGAAAAGATTTGCCAGCATGCCGCCAATGGGCATTGATTCAACCAAGCGTTATAGCGCAACTCTCGAAACGACGATCGGCACGATGGTCATTGCTCTTGACGCGGCCGCCGCGCCACTGACGGTCAACAATTTCGTCTATCTCGCGGCACACCATTATTACGACGGAGTGATCTTTCATCGGATTATCAAAAACTTCATGTGTCAAGGTGGCGACCCTGAAGGCAGCGGTCGCGGTGGCCCTGGCTACAAATTCGGCGACGAGTTGCCAAAACCTGGCAAATATCAAATCGGCAGCGTGGCTATGGCCAACGCCGGCCCAAACACGAACGGCTCGCAATTTTTTATCGTCAGCGGCCCAAGCGGTGTCTCTTTGCCACCGCTTTATTCGCTGTTCGGTCAGGTTGTCAAAGGTCTCGATGTCGTCGACAAGATGCAAAATGTCGCCACGCGCCCAGGCGATCGTCCTGTCGAAGACGTCGTGATTAAGTCTGTGACGATCACAGTCGCTGACTAGCGACAAAAACCGTCGGCTAACGACATTGGCAAAAGTTCGGTCGTCGCGACCCGACTCGTTGTCGATCGCAGATGCCCGAGCACTCGCACTTGCGGCACAAGGCTTCGACAAACCGCGCACGAAAACTAAATCAACAACTGCCGACGCAGTTGCGCTGATCAAGAAACTTGGCGTAGTTCAAATTGATTCGGTCAATGTGCTCGTGCGTAGCCAAGAATTGCCGCTGTTTTCGAGACTTGGCGACCACGACCGCAGTGCAATTTCTAAAGCAACTAGCCAGGGCAAAATCTTTGAATACTGGGGGCATGAAGCAGCGCATTTGCCTGTCGAACTGCACCCTGTCTTTCGCTTCAAGATGCACGCGGCACGGTCGGGCAAGTTGAAACACTGGGGTTTGACAAGTTTTTATGACGAGAATAAAGCTTTTGTCAAGCGAATTTTGAGACATGTCGAAGTTAATGGATCAACCTCTGCGCGAGAACTCTCTACCCGCACCACCAAAAAATCGTCTTGGTGGGACTGGGACGAAGCGAAAACCGCACTTGAATATTTGTTTCTAACCGGTGAGTTGATGTCGTGTGGTCGTGGCGGCGACTTTGCTCGGGTCTACGACATTCCAGAACGAGTCTTGCCGAAAAAAATTTTGCAGATGCCGACCCTGAGTGAAACCGATGCACGAAAAGAGTTGCTGGTGCGTGCAATGCGGGCTCAAGGCGTGGCGACATTGCCTGATCTGGCTGACTATTTCCGCCAAAAACCAGCCGTAGTTAAGCCTTTAGTTTGCGAATTGGTCGAGCAAGGCGTACTGCGTGAAGTTTCTGTCGACGGTTGGCAAGACAAAGCGTACGTTCATCGAAATGCGAAGTTGCCGAAACAATTGTTTGCAACCGCGTTGTTGTCGCCGTTTGATTCACTCGTGTGGTGTCGACCCCGCAACGAGCGGCTCTTTGATTTTCATTACCGAATCGAGATCTACACGCCCAAAGAAAAACGTAAGTTTGGTTATTACGTCTTGCCGTTCATGATGAATGGCGAAATGGTGGGTCGCGTTGACTTAAAAGCCGACCGCGAGAATTCAAAGTTACTTGTGCAAAGTGTGCACACCGAACTTGGCGTGAAGCGCTCGACAATTAATGACGCACTAAATAACGAACTCGGCGCAATGGCAGCCTGGCTTGGGCTTGGCAATAGTTGACAGAACGCCTGTCGGGGTGGGTGGGTATTGTTAGGGCTATACCGCGCATAAATTCATACTTAGGGGTGATGGGGCACTTTGCCTCGCGTCGATTGCGTCGATTGATGGTTGGTCAGCATGTGCGCGATTGGTGGAAGTACGCGCATACAAACGGAGACGTTTCTAAGATTGTGTTGCGCCTAGACGTCGGCGTATCTTCGGTAGAATGTAGACATGTCAGGACCTTCTCGCCGCGACGGTCAAATGTCGTTAGTGGTGAACCGAGTCAACTTGCAAGAAGGTGATTCTGAGCTTCAATATTGGCTAAGTCGTGACCCATCAGAGAGAATTGCCGCAGTAGAGATTATTCGTCGCTAACGACGTTCGATTTTTAGTTGTTGGTGGTTACGCACTCGCAGTACACGGTTACCCTCGCGCAACCGACGACTTTGATGCGTGGGTATGGGCGAATTCTGAAAATGCCGAGAAGATCGTTGAGTGTCTCACCGAATTTGGATTTGGCAGCCTAAATCTTGCGGCTGACGACTTCACGACACCTGATCGGGAAGTGCAACTTGGATATCCGCCATACCGAATTGACTTCATCACCTCAATTAGTGGTGTCGAGTTTGAAAATGCTTGGGCGAATCGTTGGGTAATTGATGTTGAAGGGTTGAAGGTGCCGTTCATTGGTCGCGATGATTTGTTGAAGAACAAACGTGCTACTGGGCGACCGAATGATCTTTTAGACGTTGACTATCTAACAAGCAGATAAATTCGCCGTCGCACGGCACTGCCAGAGCGTTAGGTCTTTGCACACAGTTATGGCGTGAATCGAAATGTCGATGAACCCAGAGGTGCAACGCGGTATCAAACTGATACCATTACGAATATGGCGATGACGTTAAGGCTTTCAGAAAAAGAGCAGCGGGCATTAAAGAAGCGAGCCGAGCGCGACGGTGTTTCGATGCAAGATGCTGCCCGTCGGGCGATTCGTGAATATCTCGACAACAGCGAGCACACTACGCGTGTCATCGATGCGGCCAAGCAGATCATGAAGGTTCACGCAGAAGCCATTGAGCAATTGGGTGATTGACGACAAGATCAGTTATCTAACACTTGAAGACGTTCTAAGTTTGGCGATAATTGCGGTCAATGGCGAGCCGTTAGTGCGCGACCTCGGCCTGCTTGGTTCGGCGATAGCGCGACCGCGAACAACACTTTCAGGTGCCGATGTTTATCCAGATTTAATTTCGAAAGCCGCGGCTTTGTTGCAGTCGCTTATCAACAATCACGAGTTGGTCGACGGCAACAAACGACTTGCTTGGTTGAGCGTTGCGGTATTTCTGCAAATTAATGAAGTCTCGGTGTTGAAGATCGCTAATCGTGACGTCGTTAAATTTGTCAACTGGGTCGGGTCGACGAACCCAGACATCGAGCAGATCACTGCCCGCCTAAAGCGCTTAGTGAAGTGATAGTCGGTAGAGTTTTATAAATGTCGCCATTGATCGCACTCGCTGGTCGATATGGTGCGCCGAGTCGAGTTTCGCGCGATGCTGTCTCGTTTGCAGGTCGGCGATATCTTGATGCGATTCTGCGGGCTAGAGGCGAACCTGTTGTGATCGCTCCGCAACCGCTGACAACTCAAGATGCCCAAGCAATGATGCGTCGGTTCAACGGTCTCGTGTTGATGGGTGGCGCCGATGTCAACCCTGCGCTCTACGGCCAGACCGCCGGGCCACATATATATGGTGTGCAGCCCGAGCAAGACACTTTCGAAACTTCGTTGCTCAACGCGGCACTTCAACTCAATTTGCCAGTGCTGGCAGTTTGTCGCGGCATGCAACTCGCCAATGTCGTGCTTGGCGGTTCACTGGTTCAGCATCTTGGAGAACTTGCGAATGCGAGCGATCTTCTCGCGCACGCGCCAAAGCAGTTTCCGGTTGGCGAAGAGTTTGCGTTGCACCAAGTGAATATTGAACCTGGGTCGAAGATGGCACTGGCGCTTGGTTCGACGCAAATTAATGGTGCATCGTTTCACCACCAAGGCATTTTAAAACTCGCCGACGATCTGGTCGCCGTTGGCTATGCACCCGATGGCATTCTCGAAGCAGTTGAGCATCGCACGAAGTGGCTGCTCGGCATGCAGTGGCACCCAGAAGACACGGCTGCGACAGATTCGTTGCAACAAAATTTGTATAACGCGTTCGTGCAACGCGCGCGCGAGTTGCTAGCCGCCGAAGCGACGATATAAACGCTCGGCCGGGCCGCGACCAAAAAGCGGGCTCCACCAATTTGCCCAAATGATTGCGGCGACATAAACGACGATGCTCATCGCCATCGCGGTGTCAAGACCAGTCGGCTGCACGAGACCTGCTTGAGTGACGACGA
>DOHD01000173.1:0-143 GCA_003535455.1 Acidimicrobium sp. | reverse complement strand
AGTGAGTCATGAAACTTTTCGCACAAGATTGTGATTATTAAAAATACGGTGACAACTACGCCGAGCGACGCCAAAACATACAACACGCTGCGATCAAACGGCTGGGTTGAAACCAAATGACGCCAGACGAGTGCGCTGCTAAC
>DOHD01000010.1:771-6449 GCA_003535455.1 Acidimicrobium sp. | reverse complement strand
CAGAAACATTCGCCCCTGAAACCGCCGCTGCTGCCAGCCTCAAATCGACGCCAAGCACTCCCGCCGTGCACAACGCCGCCAGTGCGTTGTGTGCCATATGTCGACCGGCAACTTTCATTCTCAACTCGACTTCACCCCAAGGAGACGCAACGTTTGCCGTCGCGCAACCTTGGTCATCAATGATGCACGACGTCATTCGCACATCGGCTGATAAATCTGCGCCATAGCTCATTACCGTTGCCGTTGTTGCATCTCTCATCGCCCACACGCGCTCGTCATCACGATTCAAAATTGCCGTGCCCGTTTTGGGCAGAGCTTCAATCAATTCACGCTTAGCACGAGCAACACCGTCGATCGAACCAACACGCTCTGTATGGGCGTTCGCCACTGCTGTAACTACGCCGATTTGTGGATCAGCCACCGCGCACAATTTGGCGATCTCGCCAAACCCACGCATTCCCATTTCAAGTACCAAAACCTGCGTCTCGTCTGGCGCATTCAATATCGTCGTGGGCAAGCCAAAGTCGTTGTTGAACGAGCGTTCATTTGCGTGGGTCTTGAACGCCACACTCAGCCCGCTCGAGATGAGATCTTTCGTCGAAGTTTTACCGACCGAGCCAGTCACAGCAACAACACGCTGTTGTAATTGCTCATCAAGTCTCACGCGACCCCAAGTGCCCAACATTTGCAGCGCCACAACTGTGTCGTCGACCTTGATTGCAGTGCGACCTTGCGCTTCGCGTGAAGTTAAATATGCTCCAGCGCCGCCCTTGAGCGCATCACCTATAAATTCATGACCGTCACGCTTGTCAATAATCGGCACGAACAGTTGCCCAGGTGAAATAGTTCGCGAATCAAATGAAACACCAGACAAGTGAGCGTTGGACCCAACAAGTTCGCCGGCTACCGCGCGTGCAACATCTGCTGCCATGAAGCGCATACGCCTCAAAGCCTAACTGCGAATGCGCCATGCGCCTGATTAGCGCCGTGTTGCGAGTACCGTAAAGACGAATGATTAGCGAAAATCGCAAGTCAAAAACACATGTAGTTGTTTTATTTGGCGGCGAATCTGCCGAGCACGATGTCAGTTGCGTTACTGCTGCTCATGTTCTTCGCGCTCTTGATCCGCAGAAATACGATGTATCGACGGTCGGCATCACACGCGAGGGCAATTGGGTGCAGGCTGAACTGCCACAATCTAAAAATATCAAGGCGCTCAGTGCGAGCGGTGCAGCAACAACTGCAAATTTAGTTTTTCAAGCCAATCAAAGTTCGACTTCGATAGTTGTTATCCCGTTGTTGCACGGCCCGATGGGTGAAGATGGCACCGTTCAAGGTCTGCTCGAACTCGCCCATGTGGCATATGTCGGCTCGGGCGTGCTCGGCAGTGCCATCGCAATGGATAAATCAGTCGCCAAACAAATCATGGCCGCGAACAACATCGCCCAACAAAAATTTTTGACTGTACGCGCGACCGACGACCCCGTCTCGGCGATCGATCGAGCGATAGTCGAACTTGGTTTACCGTTGTTCGTTAAACCCGCGAACATGGGTTCATCCATTGGCGTGAGCAAGGCAAAAACCCGACAAGATGCGCTCATCGCTCTGGCCAAAGCGTTCGAATACGACGAGTGGGTGCTCGTCGAAGAAGCCGTNNAAACCCACGTTTGCCCACTTCGAAATTGAAGTCGCCGTTCTCGGCAACGAGTCACCACGAGCATCGGTGCCAGGCGAAATCGTGCCAAGTCACGAGTTCTACGATTATGACGACAAATATATTGGCGATGGCGCGAAGCTTTTGGTGCCCGCACCTCTCTCTGCAACCGAGGTGGCCGAAGTGCAACAACTAGCGATTCAGATTTATCGCACTTTGCGCAGCGACGGAATGGCGCGAGTCGACTTTTTTTACGAAGTGGGCAAACGTGGGTTTTTATGCAACGAGATAAACACGATTCCTGGTTTCACGCCAATTTCAATGTATCCAAAACTTTGGCAGGCTTCAGGCGTGAGTTACCCAGAGTTGCTCGACGAGTTGATTGATCTCGCAATCGCGCGACACGCCAAGCGTCGACGCAACACATCGCGCTAGCTCGCGTCAGCTCGCGCTAGCTAGTCGCTAGTCACGAACCCGCAGGCGGAATATTTATTTTCATTCCTGCGTACAAAAACACGTCGATGCTCGACCACTGATTTGCTGCCAAGAGCGACGGCATTGACACACAGAATTTTTTCATGATCACATACAAAGAGTCACCCTGTGCAACTTCGTAAGTTCCCGCTGGTCGATTGCCACAACCAGGTTTGCCGACAGGGCTCGCAGTCGTGGTCTGCTGAACATTCGTCGACACAACTTGCGCCGAAGGTGGAATTCGCAATTTGCGACCAGGATACGGAAACTGCGTCGCTGCAACGAGACCGTTCCATGCCAACAGTTCGGTGACGGTGATACCAAAAAGTGTCGCAACCTTGATTGGCGAGTCGCCCGCTTGCACTATGTATTCTTGCTCGACACCGATCGCGCCCGGGGGCAAAGTCGTTGTGGTATTCGGCAAAGTTGTCTGCACGGGCGGAATCGTCGCAAAGTCTGTCGGACCGATCGGCACCACGGTTGTAGCCGTGCCCGAAACATCGACCCCACATGCGCCCATCACGAACGAAGACACAATAATTGCGATGCACGCGACCTGAAATTTACGACTCGTCATCACGCTCTATCGTAAGCGATTTTCACCATTCAAACCGAGCACACCAATTGCGCAAACTCAACTCAATTCAAAGACCTGGCTGATGCGACAATTGGCGCGGGCAGATCAGTATCACCCATCAAATATTTGTCGACATTGCTCGCAGCCGCCCGACCTTCGGCGATTGCCCAAACAATCAGACTTTGCCCTCGACCCATATCGCCGGCCACAAACACACCACGAACGCTCGACATATAGTCGTCGTTGCGCGCGATGTTTCCGCGCTCGTCAAATTTGACGCCAAGATTTTCTAACCAGTTCGATTTTTCGGGCCCAACAAAACCAAGCGCCAACAAAACAAGATCTGCCTTAAGTTCGCGTTGCGTGCCCGCAACCGCCACGAATTTTCCGTCCTCGTTGACCACATCCGAGATCACCAATCCACTCACATTGCCATTTTCGTCGCCAACGAACTTCTCGGTCGATACCGCGAACAGTCTCTCACCACCCTCTTCGTGCGCCGAAGAAGTTCTAAGAATAAAACTCCATTGTGGCCACGGATTGTTCGCTGCCCGCGAAACAGGTGGCTGGGGCAAAATCTCGAGTTGAGTAATCGAAGTCGCACCTTGTCGAATCGCCGTACCCAAACAGTCTGCACCGGTATCGCCACCGCCAATGATCACGACATGTTTACCTTTGGCAGAAATCGTCGTTTCGCTGATGTCGCCCTGTTGCACCTTGTTCGCTGGGGGCAAATACTCCATCGCCTGATAAATGCCCTTGAGGTCGCGTCCGACCACATTCAAGTCGCGCCAATTCGTTGCGCCACATGCAAGCACAACCGCGTCATGAGACGCAAGCAACACATCAATGTCGACATTTTCTCCGACGGTTGCATTCGTTCTAAAAATCGTGCCCTCAGCCGACATCTGTTTCACTCGCCGTTCAATGTTGCTCTTTTCCATTTTGAATTCGGGTATTCCGTATCGAAGCAACCCACCGATACGATCGGCGCGTTCAAGCACCAACACATCATGACCAACACGGGTCAATTGCTGTGCTGCCGCCAATCCGGCAGGGCCCGAACCAATAACCGCCACACGCTTTCCAGTTTTTTGCGAGGGCAATTGCGGCGAAACCCAGCCTTCGCGCCAAGCGCGGTCAATAATCTCAACTTCAACCTGCTTTATCGTCACTGGGTCAGAATTGATGCCGAGCACACATGCCGACTCGCACGGCGCCGGACACAGTCGCCCCGTAAATTCTGGAAAATTATTCGTCGCGTGCAGACGCTCGATCGCATCTTGCCAGTTAGATCGATAGACGAGGTCGTTCCAATCAGGAATCAAATTTCCNNTTAATTCTTCACTCGGAAACGGTTCGTAGACCTCCTTCCAATCTTGCACTCGCACCGGTATTCGTCGTCGCTTGGGGGTCTGGCGATCCCATTTCAAAAATCCTGTGGGCTCACCCATGATTGCCCACCTTTAGTTTTTTGCCTTGCGCAGCGATCACGCGCGCATAATCTCGTGGCAGAACTTTTCGAATCTTGGCGAATGCATTTTTATAATCGACCAAAACTTCATTGGCCCTAACCGAACCAGTGAGGGTCGCATGTCGGCTGATGATCGTCTTCAACCAATTGACATCGTCTTTCTCGAGCGATACGAGATCTACCAACTCTGAGTTGACTCGCGATTCAAACTTGCCGTCAATGTCATAAACATAAGCAATGCCACCCGACATTCCTGCGGCGAAGTTTCTGCCAGTTAGCCCGAGCACAACGACTCGTCCCCCCGTCATATATTCGCAACCGTGGTCACCAACGCCTTCGACCACGGCAGTCGCCCCAGAGTTGCGCACAGCAAAACGTTCGCCTACGACGCCCGAGATAAATATCTCGCCACTCGTCGCGCCGTATCCGATCACATTGCCCGCAATCACGTTTTCGTGTGCGACAAACTTGGCTCGCTTGTCCGGGTGCAAAATGATTCGACCACCCGACAATCCTTTGCCGAGATAATCGTTCGAGTCACCTTCAAGTGTCATCTCGATTCCGCGCGGTATAAAGGCACCAAAACTTTGCCCTGCCGAACCAGTAAATCGCAATTTGATCGTCGCATCCGACAAACCCTCGGCCCCGTAGCGCTTGGTTAATTCATAGCCAAGCATCGTGCCAACAGTTCGGTTCGTGTTGTTGATCTTGTATTCGTTGCTGGTTACGAGTGCATCATCCAACGACTTCGCACAATCAACGATCAATTTGTTGTCGAGTGCATCGCTCAGCCCGTGGTCTTGCTCGGTCGACTTATACGGCGTTTGCTGATAAGGGTTTTGCGGCTGCATCAAAATCGGTGAAATATCCAACCCGCGCGCCTTCCAGTGATCGACGGCAACGCGAGCATCAAGCATGTCGACACGTCCGACGGCTTCTTGCAGCGAACGAAAACCAAGTTGGGCAAGATACTCGCGCACCTCAGTGGCGATGAACTCAAAAAAGTTAACTACAAATTCTGGTTTACCAGAAAATTTTTGACGCAGCTCTGGGTTTTGCGTGGCGATACCAACCGGGCACGTATCTAAATGACAAACACGCATCATCACGCATCCACTGACGACCAGTGGTGCGGTCGCGAATCCAAACTCTTCGGCGCCAAGCAACGCCGCGATCATCACATCGCGACCAGTTTTCATTTGTCCGTCGGCTTGCACCACAATTCGGTCGCGCAATCCGTTGAGCATCAAAGTTTGTTGCGCTTCTGCCAAACCGAGCTCCCATGGCGCGCCGGCATGCTTTAGCGATGTCAATGGCGAGGCACCGGTGCCACCGTCATGCCCAGAAATCAAAACGACATCTGCTTTCGCCTTGGCAACACCCGCGGCCACCGTGCCGACGCCAACTTCAGCAACGAGTTTGACATGCACCCGCGCCGTCGGATTCGAATTTTTCAAATCGTGAATCAACTGTTTGAGATCTTCGATCGAATAAATGTC
>DOHD01000010.1:336-707 GCA_003535455.1 Acidimicrobium sp. | reverse complement strand
TCGTCGGCGTTCACCAAGTATTCGCTCGTCACTCCGAATCGCGCCGACGCAACCTGCTTGATCGCCGATCGTTTCGAGTCGCCATTCGCCATCGCCACATATCGCTCGGCATCTTCACCACCCTCACCGGTATTGCTCTTCGCACCGATTCGATTCATCGCAATCGCAAGAGTTTCATGCGCCTCTTGCGAAATAGAGCCGTATGACATCGCACCAGTTGAGAAGCGTTTGACGATGGAAGAAACAGATTCAACTTCTTCGATTGGGACTGCAGGCCGCACGCCTTCTTTGAAGGTAAAAAGTCCACGCAAGGTCATCAGAGCGCGTGATTGATTATCAATCTTGGTTGTATAGCGCTTGAAAATGTCGTA
>DOHD01000010.1:0-196 GCA_003535455.1 Acidimicrobium sp. | reverse complement strand
CAATAGTTTCTTCAGCGATGACATCAATCCCAACGCCACCAAGCCGAGATGTAGTTCCGACAAAGTACTCGTCAATGAGATCTTGTGAGAGTCCAATTGCTTCGAAGACTTGAGCGCCCGTGTATGAAGCGATGGTGGAGATTCCCATCTTCGACATTACTTTGAGCACGCCTTTGCCAAGTGACTTGATGAGATT
>DOHD01000175.1 GCA_003535455.1 Acidimicrobium sp. | reverse complement strand
CAAGCTCGATGTGACCCATGCGCTCACGACGCACTTTTGAACGGGTTACCTCAACGCCACACTTTTCGCAGATGATGCCCTTGAAGCGAACGCGCTTGTATTTGCCGCAGTAGCACTCCCAATCGCGGGTTGGTCCGAAGATTTTTTCGCAAAACAAACCGTCACGCTCTGGGCGAAGTGTTCGATAGTTGATCGTCTCTGGCTTTTTAACTTCGCCTCGCGACCAGTTACGAATGTCGTCGGCGGTTGCCAAACCAATGCGCAACTGCTGAAAGCTGTTGATATCTAGTTTGCGCTTGTTGTCTTCAATAACTACATCGGTCATGGTCATGCCAACCCTTCTAAAATGCTGCGATTAATCATTAGTAAGCCTTCTCTCGGCGACGCTCGCGTTCGCGATCATCGGCGTCAGAACCACGCTCGTTGCGACTGATGTCGATGCCAAGTTCGCGTACCGCGGTGAAGACTTCTTCGTCGAGATCTGTGAGCTCGACTTGCTTGCCCTCGTGCGAAATAACTTCGACGTCTAGGCACAGTGCTTGCATTTCTTTCATCAACACTTTGAAACTCTCTGGAATGCCAGGCTCTGGAATATTGTCACCCTTGACGATCGCTTCGTAAACGCGCACTCGCCCGAGTACGTCGTCGCTCTTGATCGTCAAAAGTTCTTGCAGGCAATATGCCGCACCGTAGGCCTCGAGTGCCCACACTTCCATTTCACCGAATCGTTGACCACCGAATTGTGCTTTGCCACCCAATGGTTGTTGCGTGATCATCGAGTATGGACCAGTTGATCGAGCGTGGATCTTGTCGTCAACCAAGTGATTGAGTTTCAAGATGTACATATAGCCAACCGTGATCGGGTTGTCGTAGGGCAAACCAGTGCGACCGTTGCGCAAGACCGTCTTGCCATCGGTGCCGATCATGCGCTTGCCATCCACCGATTCGGGGTTCAAGTTCTTGAGAATCGACTGAATCGTCGGATGCGAACCCGCCTGGTCGTCTTCGTCCCAATGGGCGCCGTCGAACACAGGCGTCGAGATGAAAGTTGCCGGCGATGTCGACGGACGAGTCTTCGACTCGGTACCACGAATTGGGTTCGCGCCAACCGTCTTGTCGTTCTTCTCGTCGTACCAACCCCAACGGGCGCAGTAACCCAAGTGGGCTTCAAGCACCTGACCGATGTTCATGCGGCTCGGCACACCAAGTGGATTCAAAATAATGTCAACCGCAGTGCCGTCTTCGAGATATGGCATGTCTTCGATCGGCAGAATCTTGGAGATGACACCTTTGTTGCCGTGACGACCAGCGAGCTTGTCGCCGACGCTGATCTTGCGCTTTTGCGCCACGTGAATTTTGACGATTTGGTTTACGCCTGGTGGCAATTCGTCGCCTGGTTCATCGTCGCCCTCGGCTGCTCGCTTGAGCACCTTGACGTCGATTACCTTGCCACCTTCACCGTGCGGAACCTTGAGTGATGTGTCGCGAACTTCGCGCGACTTCTCACCGAAAATTGCACGCAACAAACGCTCTTCTGGTGTCAACTCGGTTTCGCCCTTCGGTGTCACCTTGCCAACGAGCACGTCGCCTGGGCCAACTTCTGCGCCAACGCGAATAATGCCACGATCGTCGAGGTCTGCCAAAATTTCTTCCGACAAGTTCGGAATGTCACGGCTGATTTCTTCTGCGCCGAGTTTTGTGTCTCGAGCATCGACTTCGTATTCGTGAATGTGAATCGAAGTCAATACGTCTTCTTTAACGAGACGCTCTGACAAAATGATTGCGTCTTCAAAGTTGTAGCCCTCCCACGGCATCAATGCCACGAGCAGGTTCTTGCCCAGTGCGAGTTCGCCTTCGTCGGTGCTCGGACCGTCGGCGATGAGATCACCCTTCTTAACTTTTTGTCCCTCTTTGACGCGCACGATTTGGTTGATGCATGTGTCTTGGTTCGAGCGCAAGAACTTGAACAACTTGTGTTCATGCTCACGCTTCGGAAGGTTCTCGTATTTAATGACGATCGATGAACCGGTGATCGATTCAACAACACCATCGTCTTTGGCCAAAACCAAATCGGCGCCGTCACGCGCGGCGCGAGCTTCGACACCCGTACCGATATACGGCGCTTCAGCGCGAATCAACGGCACGGCCTGGCGCTGCATGTTCGCACCCATCAACGCACGGTTGGCGTCGTCGTGCTCAAGAAACGGAATCAACGCGGTCGCAATCGAAACAATCTGCTTAGGTGAAACGTCGATGAAGTCAACTTCTGCGGGTGTTACATAACCAATGTCGGTAGTCGCGCCGAAGAAACTTTCGGCTTCGAGCATCTTCTTGAGGTCTTCCAAACTTGCCGCCTGTGGCGAGCGACGCACGAGCACGCGATCGTCGCGCAATCGGCCGTCTGGCAAAATTGGTGTGTTGGCCTGTGCAACGACATAATTTTCTTCTTCGTCGGCCGCCATATATTTAATTTCGTTCGTGACGATGCCACCGCTTACTCGTCGATACGGAGTTTCGATGAAACCAAACGGATTCACTCGTGCATAGGTCGAAAGCGCACCGATCAAACCAATGTTCGGGCCTTCTGGTGTTTCAATCGGACACATGCGGCCATAGTGCGAGAAGTGAACGTCTCGCACCTCGAAACCAGCGCGCTCACGGCTAAGACCGCCAGGTCCGAGGGCCGAAAGTCGACGTCGGTGCGTCAAACCCGACAACGGGTTGACCTGATCCATAAATTGCGACAATTGTGAGG
The DNA here is from genome assembly GCA_003535455.1 of Acidimicrobium sp. GTDB lineage: Bacteria > Actinomycetota > Acidimicrobiia > Acidimicrobiales > Ilumatobacteraceae > BACL27. Next base: position 5,206 of record DOHD01000175.1, on the reverse strand, counting down.
TGCCAAAAAACTCTTTAATTGCAGCCACAACTGGCCGAACATTGATCAGGGTCTGCGGCGAAATCGCCTCAGAATCTTGGGTCGTCATTCGCTCGCGAACTACGCGCTCCATGCGCGAAAGACCGATGCGAACTTGGTTCTGAATCAACTCACCGACCGAACGAATGCGACGGTTGGCGAAGTGGTCTTGGTCGTCGAGACGATAGCCGGGCTCTTGTTTAACCAAATGCAACATGTAGCTGATTGTCGCCAACACTTCGCAACGGCTCAACACATCTTGATCGTCTGTCGGCAAATCTAGTTTGCCGAGTTCTGGCCCAACCTTGAGACCGAACATCTCTTGAATCTTCTTCAACTCGCCACCGAGTTTTCGGTTCAGTTTGTAGCGACCGACTCGTGACAAGTTATAGCGCACGCCAAAGAACGCCTGCTCAAAATAAACACGAGCAGCTTCTACGTTTTGTGGTTCGCTTGGTCGCGCGCGCTTATAAATTTCGAGCAGTGCTTCTTCGCGAGTTGGGGCGACAACTTTTTCACGGCGCCACTGATCTTCGAGAAAATCGAAATAATTGACGAAGCGATCGATAAAACCGGGTGCGTTGATTTCGTCATAACCCAACGCACGAATGATCGTGAAGATACCCATGCGACGCTTGCGCGCGACGCGGGTGCCAGCCGTTACTTCTTTGCCTGGTTTGTGTTCAACGTCGAATTCGAGCCACTCGCCTCGACTTGGGTGAATGGTGCCTTTGACGAGTTGGTATTTCGACAAGTTGCGCAAACGAAAGCGCTCGCCTGGTTCGAAGATTACGCCCGGTGAACGCACCAGCTGGCTGACGACCACACGCTCGGTGCCGTTGATAATGAAGGTGCCCTTGTCGGTCATCTTCGGGAAATCGCCGATGAAAACCGTCTGTTCTTTGATTTCACCTGTTGGGCGATTCAAGAATTTTGCCTTGACAAACTTCGGAACCGAATATGTCATGTCACGATCGCGACACTCGGCTTCGGTAAATTTTGGTTTTGGATTCAGATCGGCGTCATCGGGATCAAAAGTAAGTTCAAGTTGCAAGTCATCGCTGACACCCTTGACTGGAGAAATATCTTCAAAAACTTCTCGCAACCCTTCGGTGAGAAACCATTCGAAACTCTCGCGTTGAACGCCAATTAAGTTTGGAATTTCCATTGCATCGGAAAGAGTTGCGAACGAATATCGTTCGCGTGCATCAGCACGAAGGGCCACGAGTGTACTCCTAGGGTTAGAAATTGGCAAGCAGAAAAATTAGAGTGAAATGCCCGCTGAGAAATTTTTTTGAATCACTCAAAGGGCATTGCACGGCGGTTTACGAGCCTATCGGTGAATATCAATAACTCACCAACCCGACGACCGAAATGCATGTTCAAGACGCCCAGAAGACCCAGGCGTCAAGAACGAGTTATTACGCGAGTTCGACGGTTGCGCCAGCCTCTTCAAGCTTGGCTTTTGCCTTTGCGGCATCGTCTTTGCTGGCCTTTTCTAATACTGGCTTCGGTGCACCATCGACCAGGTCTTTGGCTTCTTTGAGGCCAAGTTGTGTCAATTCGCGAACTGCCTTGATAACGGCGATCTTCTGTGCTCCACCATCTTTCAAGATGACCGTGAACTCGTCTTTTTCTGCGCCTGCATCTGCTGCCGGTGCGGCCCCGCCTGCTGCGGCAACTGCCACTGGGGCGGCTGCGGTTACGCCGAACTTCTCTTCGAATGCCGAGAGAAGATCTTTGAGTTCGAGAACCGTAAGTTCTGAGATTCCATCAAGAATCTGATCTTTTGTAAGTGCCATTTTCATTTCTCCTTTTATTTGTTTATTAATTTGATTAGTTCTTTATGCCGCTTCACGCTGTTCAACAAGTGCCTTAAGGGCGTATGCGGTCTTGCGCGGCAACGCTGCGAACATGTTTGCCGTCTTGGTAAGTGGTGCTTGCAGCATGCCGGCAAGTTGCGCGAGCATGACTTCGCGTGGCGGTAGGTCGGCAAGCGCCTTCAGCTCTTTTGCGCTGACTGCCTTACCGGCAACTACGCCACCCATCAATACGAGAAGAGGATTTTCTTTGGCGTGCGTCTTGAGAACTTTCGCAACAGCTGATGCATCGCCGTCGATGAAAGTAATCGCCGCCGGGCCTTTCAAGAATTGTTCGAGTTCGCCGTAACCAGACTCGCGCGCGGCGAAGCGAGCCAGTGTGTTCTTGTAGACCTTGTATTCGGCGCCATGCGGGCGAAGTGCGCGGCGCAAAATTGCCAACGAACCGACAGACAATCCGCGATATTCAGTGATGATCGCGGCGTTCGACTTAGCGAGCTTCTCGCTCACCTCTTTGACTACCGCAATTTTCTCTGCACTTGCATTTGCCATGGATTGATAACTTTCTGGTTTGACAATGCTCGGGTGCTCAACGCAGTGCGGAACAACCCGGCGCGAAAACTCGCGACCAGATTCTTTCACCTCGTCTGGCGAACCATTGCTAGTTCATTATCCGAATAATTTTGTCTCGGCGAACCTCAACAATTTTTCAGACCAAATTTCTGCGGTGGGCAACCTTCACATTGCTGTGATTGCTGCTTTGTTAATTTCTATTGATTAAACACGATATCGGGCGTTTTTTAACCTCACACCCGAAATGTTTTTAGGTTTCTACTCACCCGCAACGAGTGCCGGGTCAATCTTTACGCCTGGCCCCATTGTCGAAGACACCGAAATCTTCTTGATGAATCGGCCCTTGGCAGCGGCCGGGCGTGCGCGGTTGAGTTCGTCGAGCACGGCGGCGACATTCATCGCCAAAGCCGAAGCCTCGAAACTAACTTTGCCCACCGGAATATGCACGTTTCCATAACGGTCGGTGCGGTATTCAACTTTGCCACCTTTGAACTCTGCAACTGCACGGGCTACATCTGTTGTCACCGTGCCAGTTTTTGGGTTCGGCATCAAACCGCGAGGTCCGAGAGCGCGACCCAATTTACCGACGAGTGGCATCATGTCGGGGGTTGCGATCGCAATGTCGAAATCCATTTTGCCTTTTTCGATTTCAGCGGCGAGTTCATCACTGCCGACGATGTCGGCACCGGCATCGCGAGCCTGCTTGGCTGCTTCGCCTGCTGCGAATACGGCGATTCGCACCGATTTGCCGGTGCCCGACGGCATCGAAACGGTGCCACGAACGCTTTGTTCTGTCTTGCGTGGATCAAGACCTAAACGCACAGCGAGTTCAACTGTTTCGTCGAACTTTGCCTTGGCCAACGATTTGACTTTGGCTACTGCATCGGCAGGTGTGTGCAGAGTCTCGCGGTCGTAAGAAGCAACCGCATTGCGATAGTTCTTGCCGTGGCTCTTGTCTGTGGTCTTGTATTGTTTGCTTTTATTTTGTGGCATTTCGCCTCCCTCGTTGTTGACCCGTCCGGATGAGGTTCTTCCGAATCAGGGTTTGTTGTTGACTATTTATCTACTTTTGATTTCACCCGACGACGGTCAGACCCATTGAACGGGCTGTACCGCGGACTTGTTGTTTGGCAGCCTCAAGATCGTTGGCATTTAAGTCAGGCATCTTGATTTTGGCTACTTCTTCAACATCTTTTTCGGTCACTGAACCGGCGACTTCTTTGCCCGGGTTCTTCGAAGCCTTTTCAAGACCCGCTTTTTGACGCAACAAAACCGGTGTCGGCGGTGTCTTAAGAATGAACGAAAACGAGCGATCTTCAAAAATCGTGATCTCGACCGGCACAACGGTGCCGCTTTGCGACTCTGTTGCAGCGTTGTATTGCTTGACGAAGTCCATGATCTGAATGCCGTGTGGTCCAAGCGCAGTACCGACTGGTGGTGCCGGTGTCGCCTTGCCCGCAGGAATCTGAATCTTGACGACTGCTTTGATTTCTTTTTTTGCCATGACTGGTTCTTTCTTTTAAGTTTTTAAAGTTTTGCGACTTGGCTGAAGTCCATTTCGACGAGGGTTTCTCGACCGAAAATATTTACAAGCACTTTCAACTTCATATGGTCAGCATTAATTTCGGCAACCTGACCCGAGAAGTCTGCAAACGGACCTTCTTTGACTCGCACACCCTCGCCAACCTCGTAGTCGAGTTTTGGTGCCTTGCGCTTTGGTGCTTCTTTGCCGTCGCCTTTGGCTGACAAGAACGTTGCAACTTCTTTGCGCGAAAGCGGTGCAGGTGTCTTACCTTTTTGACTTTGACCCACGAAACCAGTGACGCCCGGCGTATTGCGAATACAAAACCAAGTTTCATCATCCATTTCGCAACGCACGAGCAAGTATCCTGGGAAAACTTTTTTCTGCACGGTTTGCTTGCGACCCTGCTTGAATTCGACGACATCTTCCATCGGGATGACGATCTCATAAATGCGATCGGTCAAGTTGTAAGACGCAATACGCGCTTTGAGATTTGCGTCAACTTTTTTCTCGTAGCCCGACTGCGAGTGCACGACATACCACTTGCCGGGGCGCAACCACGGGCGATCAACTTCTTCGTCATCGCCCTCGCCGTTCTCGGTGAGATCGAATGTTGCATCAACGACAGCCGAATCTAAGGCGGCAGCGTCTTGCGCAAGTTGAGTTGTGGTGGTGTCGTCAGTCATTTTTTAGGTGCCTAATCTTTATAAAGCCAGCCTGAAAGTATGCCAAACACAGCGTCCAATCCACCCACGAAAGCGGTGACGATTACGACGGTGACCAGCACAATTATCGAATAACGGCGAATTTCGGGCCATTTAGGCCAGGCAACCTTGCGCATTTCATCGCGAACTTCACGAATGTATTGAATTGGGCCGACTCGTTCTTTGGCAACTTGGGCGGCAACCGTCGGTCGAGCTTGGCGAATTGGTGCGCCTTGCTCGTTGACTTCGCCCATTTTTTGCATGGCGCGCTTCTGTTGGCGATTGAGATCCATTGACATAGAGGTGTTTAGGCTATCGGCACACAATGCCTGCTTTTGCAGGGCAGGAGGGATTTNNTCGCGTCGAACTCGGATGAACTCCGGTAGTGGCCAGTATCAAAACCGCGCAATCTCGCATCTGAACCACCTGAGCACCTTGTCGCCCCACCTGCAGCCTGGCCAGTGTTGCGCGCGTACTTGCACAACTCGTTCAACTCGTCTTTTGACGGCAAATGCCAATCAGTTTTGCCGTTGTTGGTGTAGTCGGCAGCAAGTTGTATCGCTCCCGAA
>DOHD01000170.1:26622-27154 GCA_003535455.1 Acidimicrobium sp. | reverse complement strand
CGATTGTCGGCAACTGGTTGACTACGGCGAAACTATTAGATGCGACAAGAAAAGAATTGGCGATCAAACTCGCCAAAAACCCTGAAGCGTTAGAAATTTCGCGTCTCGAACCTCACGAGCAGGCGGTTCTTGCGACTCTGCCCGATGTGGTTGTCGAGTTGGGACGTGCACGCATTAAAGGCGCATCGTCGATAACTGATCATCCTTATGTCGGTTTGTTTGCCAAAGCGGGTGTAACACCACCAGATACCAAGACTCTCGACCGCAACATCGTGCGGCAGATCGTGCAGCGCGGTCTGTTCGTCGACGTCGACGGCATCGTGTTTCATGTCGGCGCACTTGAAATTGCGCGTCAGAGTGTTCAGCAAATTTTGCGGCAGCAACCGCAGGGTTTCACCGTCTCGCAATTTCGTGAGAGCCTCGGCATCACGCGCAAACACGCCGTGCCGTTGCTTGAGGCTCTCGATCGACGGGCTATCACCAAGCGCTCGGGCGATCTTCGAATCGGTGGCGCAAGATTAAATGGCGAGCC
>DOHD01000170.1:12367-26468 GCA_003535455.1 Acidimicrobium sp. | reverse complement strand
ACCCAACGGATTAATCGTGCCTACGGCCCGACCGACGCTGCCGATCATCCACTCGCGGCCGATCGTTGGCGTCGCAAATCGCGTTCGCACCATCGACGGCATACCAACCACGAACGCGAGCGAGATCGCGATCATTCCGCTAAGAAACGTCAGCCACGACAATCTGATTTCGCCACCGTCGCTGCTTCGAAACAAAGTCAAACTGCCAATTGCCAGCAACACGAGCCCCAAGCCCGTGAAAAATCTCGGAATTCCAACTTGCACATCTATCGACAGCAATAGCATCGCCACGATTATCACCGCCAGACTCGCGCCACGTATCGGCAAAGTTGCCAGACCATGGCTACCGAGAACGACACATATTGCACCGACGACGCCGGCGATGCCGATGCCCGCGGTGAAAAATTCAAAAATCAAAAGTGCCAGGCCAATTATCACCAACAAAAAAGTCACCGGCGGGCTCGCAGCAGTGTGCAACAGTCGCTCGAGCAGACCGAGCTTGAAAAATCTCGTCGTCGCGGCCTCGCGAATTAGTTCGTCACCCGAATCAGATTTGACATCGACGACCGTCTGCAGCACTTTTCCTTTGATCGATAGCCCGTTCATCGCCAAAAGCATGTTGCGCAAAACCGGCACGCCTTCGTCATCGGTTTTAAGTTTTAGTGCACCAAGTCGCTTCGCCTCTTTTGAATTGACCGTCGTCGTGCGCAGCGTCGCCGACGCATCGCCAAAGCTCACTTCGCCGGCGCTCGTCATCAATAGCTTTCCGGTCTTTCCGATTCGTGTGCCGTCGGCCATCGCCGAAACATCGGCAACCGCCAACAATTGCGCCGCACTGCCATAGGCACGCGCGGTCGTCGGCCCGACCCAAACCCCGATCGGTTTTTTCGACTCAATGATTTTGTTGAACAGCGCCTCCATTCGCTTGGTCGAAACGACACCACCCAAAGAATTGACCTGCAAAATCACGGCCTGCGATGTCGATGTTTCGGCCCGATCAATCGCCTGTTCGATATCACTCACGACAATTTCGTCGATAAGCCCGTTCACCTCGACCACATCGACTGGCGCCAGCGAGTTGGTGCCACCTTCGGCGATGGCAGCGGTCGCGGCACCAAAAGTTGTCGCGAGCGCTGAAACGAGCATCGTGATCGACAATGCTTTTCGCAAATTAATCATCGACTTTTACTACCTGTTCTCAAGATGTTGGGCGATGTCGTTTACGCTAACATTTGCGCGTGCATATTTTGTTGGCTACCGATGCTCAGTGGGTGCTCGACGAAGTGCACGCGGCCCTCGGCACACCCGAAACTTCGTTCGTTGTTTGCAGCGACGGTCGTGATGTCGCGAATGTTGTGAAACAACGCACACCAGATTTGGCGGTTCTTGATTTGCAATGCGGTTCGATGGGCGCGATGGCGATCACAATGGATTTACGCCTTGATCACAGCGACGGTCGTTCACCGCTGGTGCCGGTCTTGATGTTGCTCGATCGGGTCGCCGATGTCCACTTGGCCAAGCGCAGTGGCGCTCAAGGTTGGCTGATCAAGCCGCTCGATTCGCTTCGGCTTCGTCGCGCGGCAGCTGCAGTTGCCGCAGGCGAGAATTGGCACGAAGGCGTGCCGGCCGAAGTTTAAAAACTATTTTCGGTTAGCGACAATTACTTCGGCGATTTGCAGCGCGTTTAACGCGGCACCCTTGCGCAAATTGTCGTTCGAAACAAATAGCGTCAAACCTTTGTTGCCGTCAATCGAGTGATCTTGGCGAATTCGACCCACGAAACTCGGGTCTTTGCCAGCCGCAATCAACGGATTAGGCACATCGACGACGCTCACACCGACAGCAGTCGACAAAATTTTGTATGCCTGCTCGACAGTGATGTCTTTCTTGAATTCAAGAGTCAACGAAAGCGAATGCCCCGTGAACACAGGTACGCGAACGCACGTGCCTGAGACTCGCAAATCAGGAATGTGCAGAATTTTTCGTGATTCGTTGCGAAGTTTTTTCTCTTCGTCGGTCTCGAGCATGCCGTCGTCGACCAATGTGCCCGCGAACGGAATGACATTGTTCGAAATAGTCCGCGGAAACTTGACCGCCGGCTTGAAGGCAATCGCTTCGCCGTTATAGGTCAAATCTTTGGCGTTCTTCGCGCCAAAATTTATTTGTTCCTGCAATTCGTCGACACCAGATACACCCATGCCGCTGACTGCTTGATAAGTACTGGCGATCATTCGCACCAGTGACGCAGCATCGTGTAGCGGTTTTAGAACCGGCATCGCCGCCATTGTCGTGCAATTCGGATTTGCGATGATGCCGAGTTTGGCGTTCGCGATGTCTTCAGGGTTGACTTCTGAGACGATCAAAGGCACGTCGGGGTTCATTCGCCACGCCGACGAATTGTCGATCACGATCGTGCCATGTTTGGCGTATTTCTCGGCGATCGCACGCGAAGTTGTCGCACCCGCCGAAAAAATCGCGATATCAAGATCGCTGGTGTCGGCGGTCGAGGCGTCTTCGACTTCGATTTTTTGACCGCCGAATTCGATCTTCGAGCCCGCCGATTTCGCAGAGGCGAAAAAACGCACAGATGTCGCCGGAAAGTTGCGCTCGATCAAGAGCGTGCGCATCACGCTGCCGACCATGCCGGTCGCGCCGACGATGCCGATAGAAAGCTTTTTTGTCACGCGATCAGGATACTTGAGCGACCAACCACCAGTGGCTCGGATTAATTCTGTTCGTCGGCACGGTTTTTACTCGCTCGGCACGGCTGGCGGCAACCGACATCTGGCGCTTCACAGAATGAAATATTTTGATATCAACTAGTTTCGACTCGAAATTTTGCAAAACGGTATCGGGCTTGAGTCTGTTGGCTTGCCAACCCAAACGGGTCGACCATCGCCACCTCGCCAAGCGTCGACCGATCAGCGGCAACTTCCATAGGCGACGAACGGCGACGCCGAGAGGCACAAGCACGATGTCGCTGGCGACCCAGGTTCGAAAGTTGAGCACGACCAAACCGCCACTGCGTGTGGCACGAATCGCCTCGCCAACAAGATTGAGCGCATCTTGAGGTTGGCAGTGTTGCAAAGTTATGTAAGAAAAAGTCATGTCTACCGAGTCGTCACCGATCGAAAGGCTTTTGCCGTTGGCGACGTGCAAAGTACCAAGTCGCTCGATGCGTCCGTATTTCGCCACTGTTTGCCGGCATCTTTCGAGAAACGCAGAGTCAACATCTGCGGCGATCACCGATTTGCAACGATTGGTGAAACTCGATGTCATTCGGCCGATGCCACTGCCGATTTCAAGAAGCGTCGAGTTTGCGAATTGAAAAGACTCGAGCTGCAGCAACCTGATGTACCTCTGAACTTCTTTGTCACCAGTCTCGACGAACGCCTTGAGCGTCAACTCATCTCCGGTTTCGTTGTTGAAGACCCAACCTGTTTCACGCACGACATCGTCGGCGGTCAGATCGTTATCGGCGAGGTTTCCAGCCGAGTTCCAAGGCAGGTGATGTGCGCGCAAACTAATAGCGCGTCGTGACCTCATGGATTATTAAACCTACTTGTTATTTACGCACCGGTAGCGGTGCCGAATAATCTTCACCGCTGTCAAGATCGAACGCCGTGTGCAACGATCGCACAGCTTTTTCGAGCATCGGTGCGGCGACCACGACTGAAATTCGAATCGTGCTCGTCGAGATCATTTCGATATTGACTTTGTTGTCGGCCAAAACCCTGAACATTTTCGCGGCGATGCCCGGGCTCGACTTCATGCCCGCACCAACCAAAGATATTTTCGCGATGTTCGTGTCTTGAGTTACGCCTGTTGCACCAACTTGTTTGGCGATTCTTTCGACAATCGGCTGCGCAATCTCGACATCGGTTTTTGGAAGAGTGAACGAGATATCGGTCGTGCCCTGCGTCGATGTGTTCTGAACGATCATGTCGACATTGACATTTGCGTTGGCGAGTGGTTCAAAAAGTGCAGCCGAAACACCGGGCTGGTCTGGCACACCTAGGACGGTTATTTTTGCATCGCTGGCATCGTGAACGACCCCTGAGATGATTGGTTCTTCCATATTTTTTTCTCCTTTGCGTTCTTCGCTCGTAACCCACGTGCCTTGCTCCCAAGTGAAACTTGATCGCACATGTATCGGCACATTGTGATTGCGCGCGAATTCGACACTGCGCAGCGCCAAAACTTTGCTGCCCGCGCCAGCCATCTCTAACATTTCGTCGAACTCGAGATGTTTCAGTTTGCGGGCCTGCGAAACGATGCGAGGATCGGCTGTGAATACGCCTGTTACATCTGTGTAGATCTCGCACGCGTCGGCTTTCAGTGCGGCGGCAAGTGCAACAGCAGTTGTGTCGCTGCCACCGCGACCCAGTGTCGTTATTTCTTTTGCGGTGCTCACGCCCTGAAAGCCGGCGACGACGGCAACTTTTCCTTCGCTAATTGCTTCGCGCACTCGGTCGCCTTTGATCTCGAGAATCTTTGCTCGACCATGAACCGTGTCGGTGATGATGCCGACCTGGCTGCCCGTGAAACTCATTGCTTCGACGCCGAGATCTTGAAGTGCCATGCACAACAACGACATGCTGATTCGCTCACCGGTTGTCAACAACATATCCATTTCGCGACCTGCCGGCGCAGATGAAACCTGGCGAGCAAGGTCCATTAAATTGTCGGTGGCTTTGCCCATCGCCGAAACAACTATTACAAGTTGATTGCCTTGCGCCTGCGTGGTGGCGATATGACGCGCAACATTGCGCATTCGTTCGGGGTCGGCAACCGACGTGCCGCCGTATTTCTGAACGATCAATGCCACGGGCTTCAACGCTACCGCTAGTGGTGTTGGCGACCTGTAGCATTTTCTGTTCATGGGTACAGACAAGCGAAATCGACAAAAAGAAAACCGTCGAGCACGACAAAGCGAACTTGAAAAGCAGGTTCAGCGTCAGAAAATGGTTCGACGGGGCACGCGCATCGCGTTGCTCGTCGGTGTCGTAGTTGTGATCGTTGCTGCGATCAGCTTGTGGCCAGAAAGCAACTCTGATCAAGCAACAGATTCGACAGAGACAACCGAGAGTTCGACAGCCGAGACAATTGCGACGACAATCGCACCGGCACCAGCAGGGCCGTTCGAATATGGTGATGGCGAATGCGCACCCACCGACGGGTCAGGCGACAAAGTTCAAAAATTTACATCGGCGCCAAAACTTTGCATCGACCCTGCCAAGACATATACGGCGCTTGTTTCAACCAACAAAGGCGACCTGACAATCGTGCTCGATGCAGCCAAGGCGCCAGGTACGGTCAACAATTTTGTCAACTTGGCGAGATCAAAATATTTTGACGGCACTATCTGTCATCGGGCGATACCGACCTTTGTCGTTCAATGCGGCGACCCAACTGCAACCGGTGGCGGTGGACCGGGATACGCGATCTCTGACGAACTGCCTGCAGCCGGCGAGTACAAACTCGGCTCGTTGGCGATGGCCAACTCGGGGGCCAATACCAATGGCAGCCAGTTCTTTATCATTTCAGGCGAGCAAGGCATGACACTGCCACCGAATTATTCGTTGTTCGGCCAAGTTACGACGGGGCTCGATACAACTTTGCCGGCGCTCGACAAAGCCGGCAACGGCGACCCGGCGTCGAACGGTGTTCCACCTAAAGAAGAAATTCGAATTATTTCGGTGACGATCACCGAAAGTTGAGCAGATCTAGACGAGTAGTTCTGCACGAAGTGCAGTAAACACCTTTTCACTGACACCAATTTCAAGCAGGTAGTTCTGCACTGAGCCATGCTTTTTGTTCAGATCATCAAGGATGATCGCCATCGCTCGCGGATCTGACGCAGCAAACCGCGCCGGCATGTTCGCATATGCATCTGCCAGTTCAGGTTGCTTGACCTTTGCCCACTCGATCAGGCGCTTCATGCCGTCTTCGGTTTTTCCGTAGTCGGCGCTGATTATTTCTTCGGGCACACCGAGAATCGACAATATAAATGCCGCAAGCAAACCTGTGCGGTCTTTGCCGGCAGCACAGTGAAACACCGCGGGCAAAACATCTTGCTCAGCGATCAACTTGATGGCGTCGGCGAATTTCTTTGAGGCGTGCTCGAGCATTTCGCGATATGCCCAAACCAAAAACTCGACGACATCTTCGATTTCGGGCGTGTCACCATCGTTCCATGTTGCGTCGATGATCGGTAAATGATGAAAGTTGACCGGAAACTGTTTGACCGGAAATGTGCCTCGAGTACTAACCTCGTTCGGCGTTCGCAAGTCGATAACCGTTTGCACGCCGAGATCGATGACAGTTTGTGCATCTTGTGGGGTCAATCGATAAAGACCATCGGCGCGAAACAAAGTGCGCCATTTGGTGGTTTGACCATCTTTGGTTGGGTATCCGCCGAGATCGCGAAAATTATGCACGGCTTCAAGTTTGATCAGGCGTTGTGGGTCGCTGATGAGTGTGGTTACCTGCGGGTTAGTCATTCGTTCGACACTACTGTCGCAGGGTAAATGCAAGATGATCATAAAGCCACGGTTTGGCAAAATAACTCGTCACAACTAGTGTCGCAACAATGAAATTAAAGACAAAACTCGTCGGCGTTATTGGTTCTGGCATCATGGGTTCGGGCATTGCCGAAGTCGTCGCCAAGTCGGGTATCGACGTCGTGGTTCGTTCGCGCAGCCAACAAACAGCCGACGCAACCAAGACCGCGATTGAGAACAGCCTCAAAAAACAAGTCGCCAAGGCAAAGATCACACAAGAGCAACTTGACGCGGCGATGGCCCACGTATGTGTCACCGACAAACTCGAAGACTTGGCGAATTGCGACTTGATCATCGAATCGGTGGCCGAAGATCTCGCCACCAAAAAAGAGTTGTTCGCCGCACTCGACAAAGTGGTCAAGCCGAGTTGCATCTTGTCGACAAATACGAGCACTTTGCCGGTAATTGAAATGGCAAAGGTCACGAATCGCCCCGACAAGGTCTGTGGCATCCATTTTTTTAACCCGGCCGTGTTGATGCCATTGGTTGAAGTTGTTCGACCGGTTACGGCGAGCGACGACACAATCGCACGGGCCAATGACTTCGTCAAAGCGTGCGCCAAAGATGCCGTGCAGGTTGTCGACCGTGCCGGCTTTATCGTCAACGCACTCTTGTTTCCGTATCTAAACAATGCGATTGCGATGCTCGAAGCCGGCACCGCAAGCATGGAAGATATCGACGTCGCGATGAAAGGTGGTTGCAACTTTCCGATGGGGCCATTCGCATTGCTTGATCTAGTCGGCCTTGATACGTCGATGGCGATTCTCGATGCGCTTTACGCCGAATTTAAATCTTCGAATCTCGAACCACGACCAATGCTCAAAAAACTCGTGGGCGAGGGCAAACTTGGGCGAAAAACCAAACAGGGTTTCTACAACTACTAGTTTCGATTTAAATGAACTTCGACGACTTGCCATCAAGTCTTGGCGAGTCCGTCTGGGAGTTTCCTGAAAAAGAAAAGTGGCCGAGACACGATGTCGTTGGCCGCGGCGCCGATTTAGAGCCAGAAACATTGATCTATGCGTATCGNNCAAGCGAAAGCGGCGGGGCGGCAAGCGATTTGATTTGGTGGTCGCCACAGATGCGAGCGATCATTCCTCTTGATGGTCTCAAAGTTTCGCGCACGATGCGCCGAAGCGCAAGAAAATTTAAAATTCGAATCGACACCCAGTTCGAGAACGTGATGCGCAACTGTGCCGCACCGCATCGTGACAACGGATGGATCACCGAAGAATTCATCGAGGCATATGTCAAATTGCATCATCTCGGCTGGGCGCACAGCATCGAGGTGATCGACGAGAACGGTTTTCTTGCGGGCGGTCTTTATGGAGTGAGAATCAACAAGTTCTTCGCTGGTGAATCAATGTTTCATCTAGTGCGCGATGCATCAAAAGTCGCGTTGATGGCACTCGTACAGGTCATGAATTCATCAAAAATGACTTTGTTGGATGTGCAGTGGCTGACACCACATTTGGCGAGTCTCGGCGCCGTGTCCATCAGGCGAGACGAGTATCTGCGCCAACTGCAGATTGCCGTAAGCCAATAATCTCGCGCCTAGCCTTATCTAATGGTGAGCGAGTCAATGAACAAGGTCAAGCGCGATGAGCCATGGGTGATGCGCACCTATTCGGGACATTCGAGTGCGCGCGCTTCAAACGAGTTGTATCGCACGAATTTGGCTCAAGGTCAAACAGGGTTGTCGATTGCTTTTGATCTTCCGACGCAAACTGGTTATGACCCCGACCATGTATTGGCCCGCGGCGAAGTCGGCAAAGTCGGTGTGCCGGTCGTCCACCTCGGCGATATGAAGACTCTTCTTGATGGCATTCCGCCGAAAGAGATGAATACTTCGATGACGATCAATGCGACCGCGGCGTGGTTGTTGGCACTTTATGTTGCAAACGCAAACGAACAAGGTGTCGCGACCAGCGACTTGCGCGGCACTACTCAAAACGACATTCTCAAAGAATATTTGTCGCGCGGAACTTTTATTTTTCCGCCGCAACCGTCGAAGCGACTCATCGTCGACATGATCGCATGGTGTGCGAAGAATGCGCCAAAGTGGAACCCGATCAACATTTGTTCTTATCATCTTCAAGAAGTTGGCGCCACGCCAGTGCAAGAGATTTCGTTCGCATTGGCGAACGCCATCGACATTTTGGATTCAGTAAAGAGCAGTGGTCAAATTTCTGATCAAGAGTTTCCGCAGGTTTTTGCGTCGGTCTCATTTTTCGTCAACGCCGGCATTCGGTTCGTCGAAGAAACATGCAAGATGCGGGCGTTCGTCAAACTGTGGGAGCGAATCGGTCGCGAGCGTTATTCGATTACAGATGAGCGTGCGCTACGTTTCAGATATGGCGTGCAGGTCAATTCGCTCGGTTTGACTGAGGCACAGCCCGAGAACAACGTCCAGCGAATCGTTTTAGAAATGTTGGCTGTAACACTCTCAAAAGATTCACGCGCACGAAGCGTGCAGTTGCCCGCATGGAACGAAGCCCTCGGTCTGCCTCGACCATGGGATCAGCAGTGGTCTTTGCGAATGCAACAAGTTTTGGCTTTTGAAACAGATCTTTTGGAATACGACGACATTTTCAACGGCTCGCATGTGATCGAAGCAAAGACGGCGCAACTTGTCGACGAATCTTGGGCAGAGATGAACGAGATACTCGATCTCGGTGGCGCATTTGAAGCGGTCGACACGCTTAAAAGCCGACTCGTTCAGTCAATGTCAAGCCGTACAAGCCGAATCGAAAAAGGCGAGCAACGCGTCATCGGTGTCAACGCATTCACCCAGTCGGCACAGTCACCACTCGGTGGCACCGACAACATTTTGAAAGTCGACCCAAAAATTGAAAAGCAAATGGTCAAAGAATTGCAACAGTGGCGCAAATCGCGTGACCAAAAGTCGGTCGACGCTGCTCTTGTCGCTCTTAAAACGGCGGCAAATAACAACGAAAACTTGATGCCACCGTCAATTGCCTTGGCGAAAGCCGGTGGCACGACGGGCGAGTGGGCCCAAGCATTGCGTGACGTATTCGGTGAATTTCGCGCCCCAACGGGTGTGGGCGGTGCATCTGGTCGCCACGGTCAGTTGTTGGACCATGTTGTCGAGTTCGTAAAAACAATCGCGGGTGGGCCGCCGCGGTTGTTGGTTGCCAAGCCGGGTCTCGACGGTCACTCAAGTGGTGCAGAACAAATTGCTGTTGCCGCACGAGATTCGGGCATGGAAGTGGTTTATAGCGGCATTCGCTTGACGCCAGAACAAATCGCCGCGTCGGCACGCGACGAAGATCCCGACGTCATCGGTTTGTCGATTCTTTCGGGCTCGCATCTCGATCTCGTTCCCGAGGTTTTGTCGCAATTGAAGAAACTCAAAGTCGATGCACCAGTTGTCGTCGGCGGAATCATCCCTGAAGGTGATCGCGCAAGATTAAAAAAATTGGGTGTCGCCGCCGTCTATACGCCAAAAGACTTCGACATCGCCAAGATCATGCGTGACATCGCCGATCTGACGATTCGCAACCGCAAAAAATAATCTCAGGGTTTCATCGTTGTCGATGGAGCAACCGGGACGAATCCGTTTGCCGGCGGAAAAATCAATTCTTGCCCTGCTTCGACTCGATCTGGGTCTGTGATTCCGTTCATCTCCATCAAAATGCGCATATCGAGTCGATTGTTCTCGGCGATGCTGAAAAGCGTGTCACCTCGTTGCACGACATATCGAATTGGTTCTACATAAATAGTCGTAGTCACGACGACGGTCGTTTCGACTGGGGCAATTGTTGTTGGTGTCGGTGGCTCGATGCCACGTTGCGCAAAAAAGATCGAGAGCAGACCACTGACGATAGTCACTGCGAGAAGTGACTTTCTCAAATTGCCGGCAAGAAACATGCGTATTGATATTAGGCGTGAGACTATTGACTTGACTGTCATCGTGCTCACAACAACCTCTAGTGTGAGCGTATGAAAGTGCTCGCAGCAGTCGACAAATTTCGTGGCACAGCGACTGCAGCACAAGTAGCGACCGCAATTGGTCATGCGTGTTGGCAACTTGGTCATGATTGTGTTGAGCGACCGCTCGCCGATGGCGGTGAAGGCACTCTTGATGCACTCGGTGGCGCAAATCGCACGACTCTCGTTACCGGACCACTCGGCAAACCGGTGCAAGCACCTTGGCGTATGCATCGTGGAACCGCGGTCATCGAGATGGCCTGTGCGTCGGGGTTGATGCTCGCAGGCGGCAAGTCAGAAAATGATCCAGTTGCGGCAACGACCACGGGCACTGGCGAATTGATTGATGCCGCCCTTGATCTAGGCGCCAAAAGAATAATTGTTTGTCTCGGCGGCTCGGCCACAACCGACGGTGGTCTCGGTGCGGTCAAAGCAATTCAGACGCCCGCCCGACTCAAGGGTGTTGAATTTGTTGTTGCCTGTGATGTCACAACACCATTTACCGACGCCGCAAAAGTTTTTGGTCCGCAGAAAGGGGCTTCACCGGCACAAGTGCAATTTTTGACGACGCGACTCGAAAAACTAGTTCAGGTCTATCAAGAAAATTATGGCATCGACGTTTCAAAAATTTCTGGTGCGGGTGCCGCCGGCGGATTAGCAGGTGGTCTTGCGGCTCTCGGCGCGCAACTCGTGCCGGGTTTTGATCTCGTGGCTGAAGAGGTCGAACTTGACCTGTTGTTGACCGACATCGACTTGATCATCACCGGAGAGGGATACATGGATAGCGAGAGTTTTGCCGGCAAAGTCGTCGGTTCAATGGCTGAACTTGCCGCCGAGCGAAAAATTCAGATCGCGGCGATCTGTGGCGAGATCGATTCGCAAGTGCGTTCTCAGATAAATAGTGTCAGTTTGATCGAAACTTTTGGTCGCGAAGAGGCTTTCGCGAGGCCTTTACATTGCATCGAGCACGCTGCGTTGCAACTTTTGCGCGAAATTGCGCGCTAACGCTTTGGTTGATTAGCGAATTTTGATAATGGGCGCTTAGCCCGTCGTCGTTGTGACGGCGGGTACCACCGGCACGCTGACTGCTGCACCCGAACCCAACGGCTTGCCCGCAAGATCGGTGCCAAGAAGAATCATGACGGTCGCTTCGCCGAGGTTGCCGGTTTCAGTTGGAATTGGTGCAGGCATCGCCGCGATACCGACCCCACCAAGCACATTGGCCACCGCGGCGGCAGCCTGTTCGCTACCCAACAGATAATAAACAACAGTCACCGTCTGTTTCGGGGTGATTTCACTTTTGTTGTTCGCCGGTTGCACGATGTAACCGCGACCTTGAAGTTCGGTCGTCAACTGACCCGCACTTCCAGAGATGCCAGAAGCGTTCGTGACTTGAATTTTAAATGATGTCAAAACCAATGTTGTCGGCACGACTACTTCAGAGACTGTTGTTTGAGTTGGATCGACGGTTGTTTCAGTTTCGACCGATGCTGTTTGCCCGGTTTGGTCGTTGCGAATGTCGCGAAGAATAAAAAAACCAAGCAAAACTGCGAGCACGGCGATAATTATCGAGAGCGTCGAGTTCACATTTGTGGTACCACTCGATTGGCGTCGGTCAGATGGTGCGCGTCGTGGTCGTGATTGTTCTTGGCTCATACCTATATAACTTACCTCTAACGAGTTGCCTCGTTAAGGTTTTGAGCCGAGGGTGGGGATTGAACCCACGACCTACCGCTTACAAGGCGGTTGCTCTGCCACTGAGCTACCCCGGCGTCGTTATTGCGCGTTCAGTGTACGGTCGAATTCGGCACCCAGACGATTATTTGTTGCCACCACGAGATCTGACTATCTCATAAGTTGCGAGCGCCGCGGCGACAGAAACATTGAGCGATGAAAGTGAACCCAACATCGGAATATTTACGAGCAAGTCGCATCTTTCTCGTGCGAGCCTCGACATTCCAGCGCCTTCTGCCCCGAGAACCAAACAAATCGAATTTTTTGCAACTTCGCCGATTTCAAAAATACTTTTCTCGGCGGCATCATCGAGTCCGACTACGAACACACCGGCTTGTTTCATTTCTGCGAGTGCGCTCGGCAAACCACCGACAACACACATGTTCAAATATTCGATTGCACCTGCAGACGACTTCGCGACGGTCGGCGTGACGTGAACGGCGCGGTGACGCGGCAAAATTACGGCATCGACGCCGGCGCCATCACAGCAACGCAATATTGCGCCGAGGTTGCCCGGGTCGGTGACGCCATCGATAGCAACCAACAACAACGGCGCGTCCCGAGACTCAACCAATAAATCAGCAAGCAAGGTTTCTTCAATAGATTCGGCTTTGGCCAGCACACCCTGAGGTGCTTCACTTCGTGCCTCGCGTTCAAGTTCGCGACGCGAAACACTCATTACTTGAACTCGTTGGTCGCGCGCCAAATCTAAAATATCTTCGATAACGGGGCTGGCTTCGATGTCGCTGGCGATCCATATTTCACGGATTCTGCGCCGTTGTCCGAGCAAAAGTTCGCGCACGGCTTGTCGGCCTTCGATTTGCTCGCCGCCAAGCCCGTGCTCTTTTTGTGCCGGACGATTGCTGCTTGAGTAACGATTCGATCTACTCGCAACATTTATGTGTTTCGGGCTGTTCGGGTTGCGCCGTTTCGAGCCGCCGCTCGATTGGCGGTGCGTCGCGCGACTGTTTCGCTTGTTTGACTTTGGGTTTTTCGGCATCAGAACTTAAATTTATTTTTCTTGGGTTACTAGTGCGACGGCCCAACATGCAATGCCCTCGGCACGACCGATCGCCCCGAGACCTTCGGCGCGCCGACCTTTGACCGAAACCGGTGCGCCGACTGCGAGCGAAAGGTTTGTTTGCATCTGATCTCGATACGGGGCGATCTTTGGCTGTTCACAAACAATGCTGCAGTCGACGTTGCCAATATCAAAATTGTTTTCGTGCGCCATTTTGACAACGAGTTCAAGCAACTTGATTGAGTCGACATTTTTGTATCTTGCGTCAGTATCGGGAAAGTGTTCGCCGATATTGCCGAGACCACACGCGCCAAGAATCGCCTCGGCAACTGCATGTGCCACAACATCAGCGTCACTGTGGCCGATCAGTCCACGTTCGCCTTTGAAGTGGACACCGCCCAAAATAAGTTTTCGGTCGGTGCCGGCTGATTCGACAAAACGATGAATGTCGAAGCCTTGGCCAACTCGCACTCGCATTGTCATTGTCAAATTCTTACACTTCGCCACGCGAGATGGCGCGAGCCCAATTGAGGTCTTCAGGTGTCGTGATCTTGCGGTTCAAAGGGTCTCCGATAACGACGACGATTTTTCCGCCTTGAGATTCGACCAAAGTCGAGTCGTCCGTGCTCTCGGGATTATTTTCGTGAGCCTTGCGAAGCGCTTTTGCCCTGAAGGCTTGTGGTGTTTGCACGGCAACCAACTGACTTCGATCAGGGGTCGATGTGACGATGTTCGACGAGTCGACGAACTTGATCGTGTCGACAACCGCCAAGCCAGGAACGGCACCATCGGCACCACCGCAAACCGCATCGATCACTTCATCGAATAGAAA
>DOHD01000170.1:3227-12362 GCA_003535455.1 Acidimicrobium sp. | reverse complement strand
TGGTACGGCCGCGAGACCACATCTCACCGATGCGCTGCGCGTCGTGCCACCCGCGACACCGCCTTCGCGTTGCGCCTGCTCGGCTGGCAAGACGACGACGACTCCGTCACTAGAAATGCGCGCAGTTTCAACCGCCCAGTCGACAACTCGACGCTCGTTAATTAGTGCAAACTGTTTTGGACTGCCGAATCTTGAGCCCGAGCCCGCAGCGACGACGATGGTCCATATTTTTTCACCAACTCGTTGTTTTGAGACGGTGTTCACGCCTATTTAGGGTAGTACCGTCAATACCTTATGGGACACGATGAGCTACTAAAAGGCAGTGAGTTTTTCGCCGAGACATCAAACGAGGTTTTGGCGCACATAGTTTCGACCGCTCAGACAAAAAATCTTCAGCGCGGAGACGTTCTCTTTAACGAGGGTGACAATCCAGAGTCGATGTACATCGTTTTGTCGGGACGCATCGCAATCGCAATCGGCAATCGACCACTTGACAGCCGAGAGAGCATGCTCGCATTAATGGAGCGTGGCGATTTGTTCGGTGAACTTGGTTTGCTCGATGGTGGTGCGCGAAGTGCGATGGCGCGGGCAATTGAGCCATCTTCGGTATTGCAAATTTCTTATAAGACTGTTCGCGAGCAACTCGAGTCGAACCCGTCGATGCTGTGGGGTGTCACCAAACTTCTCGCAAACCGTTTGCGCACGATGGACGAAGTGCTCTCGGACAGCGTTTTTCTTGATGTCACGGGCAGAACCGCCAAGCGATTGCTTGAACTTTCGAACGGCAAAGACGAGTTTGTTTTGCCGATAACTCAAGAAGAACTTGCGGGCATGGTTGGTGCATCGCGCGAGAGGGTCAACAAAGCAATTGCCAGTTTCATCCGCCTCGGTTGGATTGAACAGCACGATCGCCGCTATCGAATTCTGTTGAGAGCAAAACTCGAATTTCGCGCCAGTTAAAAAATCAGTCGGTTAGCCAAGCCTCGGCGCGACCAAATGCATCGGCTGCATCTTGTGCACGATGTGCTGGTCGTGAAGCGTCGTGTGCGAATGCGTGCTCTGCATCACGATAAATCTGGGCGCGCACGTTTAATTTCACCAACTCGGCAACGTCACTGGGTGGGGTGTAGTGATCTTTGCCGCCGATGATCGCCAAAACGCGATCAGCGTTACCGTTTTTCAGAAATTCAAGTGGTTCTTCTTGTGTTGCACTCTTCCAACCATCGGGAATCTTGATCATTCCGTAGAACGAGACGATTTTTTTGAATCGATTCGATCGTGCTGATTTGAAGCAATACATTCCGCCCATGCAAAAGCCGATCAATCCGACTTCGGCAGTGCCGAGCGCGTCGGCTGCTTCATGCAGATCGCGCAGATGATTTGCGTCATCTAGCGATGAAACCGCCGCAAATCGCGGTTCGATCTCTGGTCCAAGGTTTAAACCAGGAAACGGCTCGACAGCGCACACGGCCATCTGCCATTCGGTTGCGAGGCGCTTGACAAGATCGTCGTAAAGAGGTCGCAAACTAAAAATGTCCGGGGCGATTATTAATCCCATCCGCGGATCTTTGACGCTCGTGTCGATCTCGCATGCTGTGCCCGATGGCAAAGTTATTCGCACCCAACAAGTATGCCTAAAAATTTCGACTTGCTCGGCTCGGTGAGAGTTTCGGTGAGAAGTGGGGTCAGGTTCGCGGTGAAGCCACCTTTCAACGATTTGAGGCATGACCGAAAACCAAAATTCGTCCCGGCTCGAGTGGAGCCCCGGGCTGACACATCGAACCAACAGTCCCGTTTCAAAACTGGTTAAAGAATGGCAACTAATCAGTTCGCGTCGCAAAGAAGTCGACGTGGTCAATTCGTGGCGTCTGCCCGGCGGTGAGGTCGAAAATCTCGATCAAGTTTTGGTTCGTGCGGGCTTTAATACGGCTCGCGACGACTCTCAGGGTGACGGATATTTGTGGTTGCTAGTCAAACACGCCAGCCAAGACGAACTAGCGGCGCGCATCGTGTTGCAGAGAATTCTTCCTCCTCTCGTCGCGATTGCTCGCCGTCGTGGACAAATTCTCGACGGTGGTATTGATGCGGCGATAGCCGAGGTTTTGCCGACTGCGTGGACGGTGATTCGTCAATATCCATGGCATCGTCGACCAAATAAAGTTGCGTCGAATCTCGTGCTCGACAGCGAATACTTCGCATTCGTGCAGGCCAATCGAACAAAAAAAGTCAAGGTGTTCTCGGTTGAGCCAAAATTATTGAGTGAAATCGTTGCCGAACCAGAGAACGACGAAGTCATTCAAGAAATTAGTTTAGAAAGTTTGATAAGCGTGGCGATAAGTCAGGGTATTCAATCGCGACATGTCGATGTATTGCGCGCCGTGGCGAGCGGCAAAACCGCGGCGGCAATCGCCAAACAATACGGCATCGCCGAGCGCACCGCTCGGGCGTGGCGTGCGACGGCGATCAGCGAGTTGCGTGAACGAACGCGGTGTGTGGCGTGAGTTTTGTTTTTCGCAAACGCAAACTGTTTGTAACCACAAAAATGCTCGATAATGCCATCGCCAAACCAGCCCACATCGGGTTCAAGTATCCGAGTGCCGCAAGCGGTATCGCCGCCGTGTTGTAGGCAAAAGCCCAGAAAACATTGGCTGTGATCGTTCTCAGCGTCGCACGCGAAAGCAAAATTGCGTCTGCTACCAGTCGCAAGTCGCCGCTAATAATTGTCAGGTCGCTGGCGTGCATCGCGACATCGGTGCCCGTACCCATGGCGACGCCAACATCGGCCTGTGCGAGCGCTGCGGCATCGTTAACCCCGTCGCCGACCATGGCAACTGCGTAACCGCGTTGTTGAAGATCTGCAACGACCCGCACTTTTTCATCGGGCAGAACACCGGCGATCACATGCTGTTCGTCGTTCTCGATGCCAACCTGAACCGCAATTGCGGCCGCCGTTGCGGGATTGTCTCCCGTCAACAAAACAGATCGAAGACCGAGTTTTTTTAATTCGGTTATTGCTTGCGCACTCGTTGACTTTGGTTGATCGGCAACTACGCACACACCTTTGACCAGGCCATCGATGACCACGAGCACCGCGGTGTTTCCGGCTTGACGGGCGTGCGTGAGTGCCTCGCGTAGATCGCCCGGAACAATAATTTGTGATTCGCTGAACAACGACTCACGACCGACCATCACTTTTTGTGACTCGACGATGCCAGAAGTTCCTTTGCCTGGTGACGAAACAAAATCACTGCAACTAGGCAAGACGCCAAGTTCGTTTCGTGCAGCAGTTGCAATCGCGCGTGCGACAGGGTGTTCGCTGGCATGTTCGAGTGCACCCGCGAATTTGAGAATTTCATTGCGACCCGTGCCTCGGGCCGTGACGACTTCGATCAGTTGCATTACCCCGGTTGTAAGGGTGCCGGTCTTGTCGAATACGACGGTATCAATTCGTCGTGTGCTCTGCAATACATCGACACCTTTGATGACGATGCCCATTTGTGCGGCACGTCCACTGCCGACCATCAAAGCGGTTGGTGTCGCAAGACCAAGTGCGCACGGACACGCAATGATTAGAACCGCCACCGCCGCGGTGAACGCATTGGTCGTCGAATCACCCAAGAAAAACCAAGCGAGAAATGTGGCGAATGAAAGACCAATAACTGCCGGCACAAAGATGCCACTCACACGGTCGGCAAGTCTTTGCACCGGCGCTTTTGTTGATTGGGCGTCACGCACGAGACGAGTAATTTGGGCAAAAGTCGTCGCAGCGCCGACGTGTGTCGCACGCACGATCAAACGACCGGTGAGGTTGACCGTTGTGCCAACAATTTCGCTGTCTGGGGCGACATCTCGTGGCACGCTTTCACCAGTCAACATCGACACATCCAAAGATGAGGCACCTTCGACGACCACACCGTCCGCCGGAATAATTTCGCCTGGTCGCACGATCAGCAGGTCACCGACCCGAACTTTTGATGCGTCAATTATTTTTTCTTCAGAGTCGCGCAACACCGTCGCGGTTCTCGCATTGAGCGCAAGCAACGAACGCAAAGCATCGCCAGCGCGATTTTTTGCGCGGGCCTCAAAATATCGGCCGGCGAGCAAGAACACCGTCACGGCAACTGCAACTTCTAGATAGATATGACTGCTATCACCTGACTTCAACACCATGCTCGTCATGTTCGTTGCATTCATTGCATGAGATGAACCGCGATAAACATGTTCGACGGCGTCACCCCAAATAATCGCCCATAACGACCACGCGGTGGCCGCCGATACGCCAATAGAAATGAGTGTGTCCATCGTGGTCGAACGATGACGGGCGTTCATCAGGGCGGCCCGATGAAACGGCCAAGCACCCCAAGACACAACGGGAGCGCTCAACGCGAGTGCAAACCATTGCCAATTCTTGAATTGCAGCGCTGCAATCATTGAAATTAATAGAACCGGTAGACCCAGAATTATCGAAGCGACCAGTCGCGTCAACAGCATTGACACGTGCTCGCTAACTTCGGCCTCGAGCATTTCGGTGGTTGTTTGCTCGAGTAGGCGAGCGTTGTAACCGAGTGATTTAACGGTCGCGATTATTTCGCTTGTGCTCGTCTGTTGATCTACAAAACTTACACGGGCAGATTCGGTGGCGAAATTTACCGTCGCACGCACACCCGGAAGTTTGTTGAGGCCTTTTTCGATTGACAACGCACATGCGTTGCAAGTCATGCCGGTCAGGCTCAGATCAAGTTGCGCTTCAACCGATTGCGTGTCCATTTATATTTCAATTCTCGCAGGCAAAGACGAGAAATACTCGTCGCAGATCATCGCTCGATATGTGCATAAGATTGTGAGCCGTGACGTCGTTGTTGAGCAATGCTTTGGTGGTTTTTCTGGCGATATTTCTCGCAGAATTGCCAGACAAGACGATGTTTGCGACTCTCATGCTTGCAACTCGCATGCGTCGACCATTTGCTGTTTGGGTTGGTGTAAGCATCGCGTATTGCACGCATGTTGTAATTGCCGTTCTCTTTGGGTCGGCGTTGTCAAAGTTGCCAGAGCGACCGATTCATCTCTTGGTTGGCCTCGTATTTTTGGTTGCAGGTGTTGTGATGTTTCGCTCATCAAACCAAGAGCGTCAAGAAACCCAGGAGATTCATCAAACGAGAAATTTTTTTAAGGTCGTCTATCTGTCAATGAGCGCTATTTTGGTGGCCGAGTTCGCTGATCTGACCCAATTGGCGACGGTCGGTTTTACGGTTCGGATGAACGATTCAGTCGGCGTCGCAATTGGTGCGGCAAGCGCCTTGTGCTCGGTGTCTGCCATTGCGGTTTTGGCGGGCAGCGCGTTGCAGAAGCGGTTTAATTTGTTAATGATTCAACGGGTCGCCAGTGTATTTTTCATTTTGTTCGGTATTTCGGCGATCGTCAACAGTATTTTTTAACCCCACTTCGATTGGCCAAATCGATAACCAACACTTCTTACGGTCTCGATCAAGTTGGCATGTTCTTCGCCGAGTTTGGCTCGCAATCGACGAATATGCACATCGACGGTTCGTGCCCCGCCATAGTATTCGTATCCCCAGACCCGAGACAGCAAGACTTCACGACTGAAAACCTTGCCGGGGTTTTGTGCCAAAAATTTCAACAACTCGTATTCCATATATGTCAAGTCGAGTGGCGTGCCGCCAAACGATGCTTGGTAAGTCTCGGTGTTGAGAATCAAACCGCTGTATTCGATCAGTGATTCGCGAGACGCGGACATCTCGGTATAAAACAGATGGCGCAGACGTGAATCGAGTTCGCGAGGGTGAATTGGGGCGAGGCAAAAGTCGTCGAAAAGGTCGTCGCGCATCTCAAGATCGGCGAGTTGTGCACCCGTCACTAGAACAATTGTGCGATCGACGCGGTTTTCGCGTCGACGAAGTGAGCGACAAATCGCCCACGCCGTCTCGGGGTCTTGACTGCAGTCGACGACCGCTCCGAACCAACCCGAACTGGGCTCAAGTTTGTCGAGTGCTTGGCTCGAATTGATCGCCTTCCACGAGTATCCAGACAAATCGAGGGTGCGCGCGACATCTATCGGAGCCGGATCTGGAAATACCGCGAGAAGTTTTTCGTCGTCTTTGGTCATCGTCAGAATTTAGAGCGAGCGAAGATATCGGTTTAGTTCGAATTGGCTGATGTGAGTCTTGTAGCCAC
Organism: Acidimicrobium sp.; assembly: GCA_003535455.1. Classification (GTDB taxonomy): domain Bacteria; phylum Actinomycetota; class Acidimicrobiia; order Acidimicrobiales; family Ilumatobacteraceae; genus BACL27. The sequence goes on along the minus strand of DOHD01000170.1, from coordinate 6,170 downwards.
GCCATTCGGCTCGCTTGTTGCGCAAAAACCACTCGAAAATATGCTCACCGAGTGCTTCGGCAACCAACTCTGAACGCTCCATCGCGCGAAGCGCATCAGACAACGACTGTGGAAGTTGTTCGATGCCGAGTTTGACCAGCATGTCGTCGCCCATTTCAAACAGGTTTGAATCTGCCTCAGGTGGTAGTTCGTAGCCCTCTTGAATGCCGCGCAGACCAGCTGCGAGAATCACAGAAAATGCGAGATAAGGGTTGCACGCAGGGTCGGGTGATCGATATTCGATTCGTGTGGCTTGATCGCTGTTGCGTTTGGCGATCGGCACTCGAATAAGACCACTGCGATTATTGCGTGCCCATGAAATATGTACTGGCGCTTCAAAGCCCGGCACGAGTCGCTTGTAACTGTTTATGTTTTGATTCGTGACCGCGGTTATTTCTGCGGCGTGACGCAAAAGTCCAGCCATGAATTGCTTGGCGGTGACCGACAAGTTGTACGGGTCGTCGCCGTCGTGGAATGCGTTTTGTTCGCCCTTGAAAAGACTCAAGTGAAGGTGCATGCCCGAGCCTTGAACGCTTTCGAGCGGTTTGGGCATGAAAGTCGCGTGCACATTGTGCAACGCGGCGACTTCTTTGACGACCAGACGAAATGTCATCACGCTGTCGGCCATTGTCAAAGCATCGGTATGTCTGAGGTCGATTTCGTGCTGACTCGGCGAATCTTCGTGAAAGCTGTATTCGACGGGGATACTCATCGTCTCGAGCGTGCGAATCGTCTCTTTGCGCAACGAACTTGTTATGTCGTTGCTTGTCAGATCAAAAAAGCCACCTTCGTCAAGAGGCACCGGCCGCGAGTCAACTTTTGGTGGATCAAAATAAAAATATTCGATATCTGGCGCCACATAAAATTGAAAGCCGAGTTTGTGGGCGTTGTTCAGATTGCGTCGTAAAACTTGTCGGGGGTCGCCGTCGAACGCGGTGCCATCGAGTTTGGCGATGTCGCAAAACACTCGAGCTTCGGCGCCTTTGGGGTCGACCCACGGCAAAACTTCGAATGTATTCGGGTCGGGTAGCGCCAAGACATCGCTCTCTTGCACACGACTGAAACCATCGATCGCCGAGCCGTCAAAACTCATGCCGTCGTTTAGCGCGTTCTCCATTTCTGCCGGGCTGATGGCGAAACTCTTGAGATTGCCGAGTACATCGGTGAACCATAAGCGAACCAACCGAATACCGCGTTCTTCCACGGTGCGCAGAACATAGTCGCGTTGCTGTTCAATCATCTCAGCACTTTTTTCGCTTGATCGTCATGAATACAGTCTGCCGTCGCAACCTCGAGTTTTACTCGGGCAACGGCGGCAGAACCGCTATTTTTTCTTGGATTTTTTCTTCGTGCTCGGCTTTGATTTCTTTTTACCGGCTGGCTTCACTGGCGAAGATTGACCGCAAACAGTTTCGAGAATCAACTGTGTCACGACGTATGGGTCCATATTCGCGTTCGGTCGGCGGTCTTCGGCGTAACCCTTTTGATCACGCGCGACCTGCCAAGGAATTCTCACCGACGCACCACGGTTTGAAACGCCGTAGCTGAATTGGTTGTACGGGGCAGTTTCGTGTTTGCCGGTTAGGCGACTTTCAATGTCATGACCATAGTTGCTGACATGCTCGTTGATTCGCTTGCCGAGTGCTTTGCACGCGTCATCGATCGCCTTGTAGTTCGAGCGCATCGCCTTGGTCGAGAAGTTGGTGTGGCAACCCGCACCGTTCCAGTCGCCTTTTTGTGGTTTTGCGTCTAGAGAAATGACCACGTCGTAGTCTTCGGCGATGCGATGCAACAACCATCGTGCGACATGCAACTCGTCGCTGACACCGAGTGCATCTACCGGACCAATTTGAAACTCCCATTGACCAGGCATTACCTCGGCGTTTGTTCCAGAAATATGCAGGCCGGCCTCGAGACACATCTCGGTGTGGATCTCAACAATCTCGCGACCCATCACTCGGCCCGCACCGACACCGCAATAATAAGGACCTTGTGGTGCAGGTTCGCCTGAAAGTTCTGGGAAACCAAACGGGCGACCGTTGAGACGCATCATCGTGTATTCCTGCTCGATGCCGTAGATCATTTTGTGATCGGCGTAACGCTTCGCAGTTTCGGCACAAAGTGCTCGCGTGTTAGTCGGATGCGGCTTGCCGGTCGAGGCAACAAGAACTTCGCACATCACGAGAACATTTTTTCCGCCGCGAATCGGGTCTTTGCAACTGAACACGGGGTTCAAGATGCAATCTGATGCTTCTCCGGTTGCTTGGCTTGTCGATGAGCCGTCAAATCCCCAGATCGGCAATGCCTTCGTGCCGTTTTCGATGATCTTTGTTTTTGATCGCAAAGTCGGTGTTGGTTCAACGCCGTCAATCCAGATGTATTCAGCTTGGTATGCCATTTTGATTCCTCTCAATCCTGAATTCGCCATGCTGACAAATTCTTAACTTCAATAGTTTTGCCGATCGCCGTTTCTCGGCTATTGCCCGTTTGTAAACGGAGTGTGAAGTTTTTCGGTGGGTAGCCTGATTCTGTGGCCGAATTTGCCAAGCTTCGCGTGGGTCTCGCCCAAATAAACCCAACGGTGGGTGCGCTTGGCGATAACGCAAGAAAAATCTTGGACTTCTACGAACAGGCGGTCGCGGCCGGGTGCGATGTGGTTGCGTTTCCCGAATTATCGGTAACTGGTTACCCGCCAGAAGACCTGGTGCTCAAACAAGGTTTTGTTGCCGAGAACAAGTTGGTTCTCGCCGAAATTTTGAAGTCAATCGGCGAGACGTTTGCAATTATCGGTTTTGTCGATCAGGTCGAACAAACAGACGAGATCTACAATGCCGCAGCAATTTGTCAGCACGGCAAGGTCTTGGGCGTGTATCGCAAACATTTGTTGCCCAACTACAACGTCTT
>DOHD01000170.1:0-3209 GCA_003535455.1 Acidimicrobium sp. | reverse complement strand
GAAGACATTTGGGATTCGCAGGGTCCGGTTTCGGTTCAGGCTTCTTTGGGTGCGGTATTGAATTTGAACATCAATGGTTCGCCGTTTCACGCGGGCAAGATCGGTGCTCGTCGCGAGATGTTGAGTTCGCGGGCGCGAGATGGCGAGTGTGTCATTGCATATGTCAATCAAGTCGGTGGGCAAGATGAACTTGTGTTTGATGGTGGCTCGATGGTTTTGTCCGCCGACGGCACAATTGTGGCGAGTGCCGCCCAGTTCGTTGAAGAATTGTTGGTTTGTGACTTGGCGTTGCCATTGTCGAAGTCTGTTACCGCGCCGCAACAATCTCGTGGTCAAATCGCCGAGCCTCTCGGCGACGATGCACAAATTTTTGCCGCGCTCGTGCTTGGCACACGCGATTATGTGCAAAAAAATGGATTCAAAGAAGTAGTAATCGGACTATCAGGCGGCATTGACTCGGCGCTGGTCGCCGCAGTCGCGACGCAAGCACTTGGTTCAGAGCATGTGCACGGCGTAGCGATGCCGTCGCGCTATTCATCGCCGGGCTCGATCAATGATGCCGAACTCTTGGCGCGAAATTTGGGTATCGATATTCAGACTGTTTCGATTGAACCAGCGTTCAGCGCTTATCTTGCGGCGCTTAAACCTAGTTTTGCCGATCGTCAAGCAGATTTGACCGAAGAGAACTTGCAGAGTCGAGTGCGCGGCACAACGTTGATGGCCCTATCGAACAAATTTGGTTGGATGGTTTTGACAACCGGCAACAAGAGCGAAATCGCAGTCGGCTATTTCACTTTGTATGGCGATTCAGTCGGTGGTTACGCCGTGATCAAAGATTTGTTCAAGACAAAGGTCTATGAAATCTGTGCTTTTTTCAATCAACAGAGCGGGCGCGATTTGATACCGACCGCAATCATCAACAAGGCGCCGTCGGCAGAATTGCGACCCGATCAGCGTGATGATCAAAGTCTGCCGCCATATGACCAGTTAGATCCGATACTTGAGCTGTATGTCGAAGACGACCTGACGGCCCAACAAATTGTCGACCTTGGTTATGACTCAGCGCTGGTCAAGCGCATCGCACGCCTCGTCGACATGAACGAATACAAACGCCGTCAAGGCGCACCCGGCGTGCGAATCAGCACCAAAGCATTTGGCAAAGATCGTCGCTTGCCGATCACGAACAAATATTCTGGCTAGTTTTCACGATTTATTTTTACTCGTGAACCAGCCCACCACGGCGGTGATACGAATAGATCAACACGGTGGCGACTGCTGCGCTCACTGCACCAATCAGTGAAGGCAATGCGATGCCTCCACTCGATTCATAGGCGCGAGTAGCGATCAAACTCATCACGCTTCGTCCGAGAGTGCCCGCACCAATCACAAGACCGAGACCGCTTCCGGGTCTTTTGGGCACGAGATGTGTGGCGAGTGGCAACATGCTGACGACCGCGAATTCGAAACCCAATATATAAACGAGTAGCGCAAGCAAACCCAGCACCAGGTTGTGCGAAACCAGCCAAAGCGCGAGACCGCCCGGCACCATTATCAAACATCCGATTGCGATGCTCTTTTCTTTTCCCCAGTTGTCGGTCTTGCTTGCGCTGGTGATCGATGCATAAAGTTCGACGACGCCAAAACTGAAGCCGACTGCGGCGATGCCGATGGCGCCAAAACCGAACTCGTCGTCAAGCCACGCACCAAAAGTTATGAAGATGCATTGACTTGCGCACATCGTGGCGAACATCGTCGCCACGACGAGCCATCCGCGACCACTCAGTCGCACGCCATCATCGGCGACGCGAGATGACACTTCATGTTCTTCTGCCTTGATTCTCGAGGCAATGAATGTGAGCGAAATCGCCGTGCCGCATACACCGGCCATGAAGCCGGCTCGCCAACTGCTGAGCGCGGTTATTACGCCCATGAGCGAAACACCGAGCAATAGACCCAGGGCCCACGAAATTTCGGTGATGCCGATATATCTGCCGCGCTTCTCGTAGGGCACATGGTCTGAGATCCAACCTGACATGCCGAGGTCGAAGAAGTTTTTTGTGACGCTGATGAGTGTCACACCGATCGTGAAGACAAAAATATTCGGCGAGACCGCGGCGAGTAAAGCGCCAAAGCCGATGCCGATCAGGCCGGCAAGCATTGCGGTGCGTCGCGAGAGATAATCGACGAATCGTCCGATGAACGGCGAGAGCAAACCCGAAAGTTCTGAAATCGTCAGCGCGATGCCAATCTCGGACAGCGAGATGTCGAAACCCTTGGCGATGATCGCCACGAATGGCGGAGTAAAGCGATAACAGGCGTTGGTTGTAAGTCGAGCCCCAGTCAGCAGCGTGATGTTTTTTCGAACCAGCGGCGAAAAAGAGTCATCAAGCCAGCGACTAAGCACGAGGCTGAAGGCTACAACTAGTTGCTATAACGCTTCGATCGAGTTGAGTTGGCCGATGATCGCAACTATTCGACCGGCACGCAATTGATTTTCTGCATCTACTTCAAACCAACTGCCGCCGAGGTTTTCGAGACGAGTGTCTGAAACATTTAACTCACGACGCAGTGTTCGAATCACCCCGCTGTGACTGATAACGAGGGCTTGTCCGCCACGGCATTTGTTGGCAATGTCAACAAGAGCCTTAGTCATGCGATCGACTACCTGGTGATTCGGCTCGAAGTCTTCTGGTTGGCGACGAGAGTCTAAAAACCCCGGCCAGCCGGCCTCGATTTGCGCATATGTCAAACCTTGCCACGGACCAATGTGTGATTCTTTAAGTCGGTCGTCGATATGCAGCCCGGCAATTTTTTTATGCTCGGCGATTATCTCGGCCGTGTGCCGTGCGCGTTGCAACGAACTCGTGGCGATCAGATCAAACGACCCGAGTTTGAGTGCCGCCTGTCGAGCTTGTTGAATGCCATCGGGTGTGAGTGCGATATCGGCCTGACCTTGCCATCGACCTTCGGCGTTCCATTCTGATTGTCCATGGCGAAGCACGAGCAACCGCGTCGTCGATTTGGCAATGCGAATTGATTCAGACACTCATCGCAGGGTAGTGGCTTGGGTAACCTGACTGCATGGCTCGAGTGAGACTTTTTGCATCGGCCCGACAGGCCGCTGGCACGTCATTAGAAAATATTGAGGGCAAAACTATCGATGAAGTTTTGCAGACTGCCGCCGAGAAATTTGGTGCAGAATTTGTCGC
>DOHD01000084.1:3107-7749 GCA_003535455.1 Acidimicrobium sp. | reverse complement strand
TTTAATGTCTATGGATTTGGTCAAGCCGAAAAGTTTCTAATTCCAACTATCATTCGTCAAGCAAAAGTTGGTGATGATATAACGGTGATGGATAGCAAGCCATCACGAGATTACATCTATATTGATGATCTCTTAGAAGCCATTCATCGAGTAGTTAACTCAACATTGAATTTTGATGTTTTTAACCTAGGTACAGGAAATAGCTACTCGGTGGAGGAAGTCGTCAATGTGCTCGCAAAGGTCGCAGGTCGTAAGCTAAGGATCATTTCTGCCGATCATGAACGACAGAGTGAGATTAATTTCACCCAAGCTGACATCACTCACGCTATTGATGTCTTGGGGTGGAAACCTAAGTTCTCTCTTTTTGATGGTCTTACAGCAATCTGGAACAGGTCAATTTTGCGCTAACCAAATCGGCAGAGTTTTTTTGAATTGTTAGAGTAGTAACTGTGGTCAAGANNCGTAGATTCTGCGGCTCGACTTAATTTTGAAATCGCAAAATCTCAAATAGATCGAGTTGCAGTTCGCTCAAAAATTTCGCCACTGTATGATTGATTTCGAGAAGAAAGTGAAGGATTTGTGAGTCAAGAAACCGTGCAGAGAATCGAGTTGGCAGTCGGCTGTGTTTTGTTTGGTCTTCTTGTAATTAGATTTTCACAAAAGCGCCGAATCAGTTTTCGCTACACAGTTGGCTGGTTGGTGCTGTGTGGTCTAGGTATTTTTGCTTCGCTGCTGATCCCGGTTTTCACTCCAGTAGCCGAGTTTCTTAGACTTTCACCAACAGTATTTTTGATTGCAATCGCATCTATTGGTTCGGCGTTGCTTTTCTTGCAACTGACCGTGAGTATTTCAGGCACTCAGCGAAGAGTTGATTCTTTGGCACAAGAAAATGCGCTTTTACGCGAGAAACTTGAGCGCATTGAGTCNNAATCAAAAAATAGGCGCTCAATTGAGTGATAAACCGTTAATTCTCATCCCTGCACTCAACGAACAGGCAACTATTCAAGAAGTTGTTGCTAGTGTCATCGCGCAAGGATTTGATGTCGTTGTTATTGATGATGGATCAGGTGATCAAACAGCAAACCTGGCACGCCAAGCGGGGGCAACAATTTTGACGCTACGAATCAATTTGGGGGTGGGTGGCGCGTTGCGATGTGGCTTTCGTTACGCAGTTACTAATGGCTACAAGTCAGTTGTGCAGTGTGACGCCGATGGCCAACACCCAACATCTCACATTCAAAGACTTGTCGATGTTTCAAATGAAACAGCGTCTCACATGGTGATCGGCAGTCGATTTCGAAACCAAGATCTAGGAATGACGGTGATGTGGCATCGTCGATTTGCAATGTGGATATTGAGTTTGTTTGCTTCACGGGCGTGCAAGACCAAAATTACAGATTCAACCTCGGGCTTCCGCTTGATTTCTGAGCCACTTCTAGGTCAATTCGCAAAATATTTACCAAGCCATTATTTGGGAGACACATTTGAAGCAAATGTCGTCGCTGGTCGTGCCGGTTATAAAGTTAAAGAAATAGCAGCGCCGATCAGTGATCGCAAGGCTGGAGTGTCGTCGACTGGTTCTTGGCGCTCAATTATCCTGATCGCCCGAAGTATTTTGGTTGTATTTTTTCACCTTCATTTCAGAATTGCTGATTATTCAGAAGAAGAATTGTCGCTACAGCCCGTCAAAAAGGGTTGACTCAGGGCAGACTAGAAGCACCACTTCAGCAACAGGAGAGCAAAATGAAAACCGCAGTCATCGTCGATGCAGTCAGAACACCATGTGGCAAGCGCAATGGACGCCTGAAAGACTGGCACCCAGTTGATTTGTCGGCGCACAGTTTGAAGGCACTCGTTGATCGCACAGGAATCGACCCAGCGATTATCGACGATGTCGTGATGGGTTGTGTAATGCAAGTAGGCGAACAAAGTTTGAACATCGCACGAAACGCAGTTCTCGCCGCCGGGTGGCCCGAGAGCGTGCCGGGCACAACAGTCGATCGTCAATGTGGATCAAGTCAGCAAGCGGCGCATTTCGCCGCGCAAGGTGTCATGGCCGGTGCCTACGACGTTGTTGTCGCCGCAGGGGTCGAAGTGATGACTCGCGTACCAATGGGTTCGTCGATAGCCGAAGGTAAACATGGGTTTCCATTTGGTCAGACCGTGCAAGCGCGATACGCAGCCGACGGTGGTTTGGTCAATCAAGGCATTTCAGCTGAATTGATCGCCGAAAAATGGAAGATCAGCCGCGAAGACATGGATCGTTACGGCGTTCGTTCACAAACCTTTGCTGCTCGCGCCACGGCTGAAGGCCGTTTTCAAAATGAGATCATCCCGACGCTCGACTCCGAAGGCAAAGTCATGACAACAGACGAAGGCATCCGCGAATCGACGATCGAAAAACTCGCAACGCTCAAGCCGGCATATCGTCCACTTGAAGACGGCGGCAAAGTAACGGCCGGCAACTCTTCGCAGATCACCGACGGCGCAACGGCAGTTTTGATCATGTCAGAAGAGCGAGCAAAGCAACTTGGCCTGAAGCCACGAGCACGCTTCGTAAATTTTGCACTTGCCGCAGAAAACCCGCGATATATGTTGACCGCACCGATTCCTGCAACAAAAAAAGTTCTTGAGCGGGCAGGATTAAAAATCAGTGATATCGATCTCGTTGAGATCAACGAGGCCTTCGCCTCGGTTGTGCTCGCCTGGGAGAAAGAACTACATCCTGACATGCAAAAAGTAAACGTAAACGGTGGTGCGATCGCGCTCGGCCACCCACTCGGCGCATCAGGCACTCGACTGATGACAACGTTGTTGAACGAACTCGAGCGCACCGGTGGTCGCTATGGTTTGCAGACAATGTGCGAAGGTGGCGGTCTCGCAAACGCCACAATCATCGAACGCCTCGGCTAAATAGTTTCAAACCCAAAATGTTGGGATCAATAATCTGGCTTGGCCTGGGGCTAGCGCTTCTCTATTTCATTTGGAAGATTGGCCTGGGTATGTTGCGCAGCATGACATCGTCGCTTCCACCACCACCTCCATCAGGCGAAATGCGGCGTATCAATGTTCGTTATCGCTGCTCAAGTTGTGGCACTGAACTGCGCATGACGATGGCACCAGATCAAAACCCACCACCACCCAAGCATTGTCTCGAAGAAATGGATTTAATCGCGCCAATCGACTGAAAGCAATCAGTGATATTTGGTCGCGGTATACAAACCGCCAAGAACGGCGAGCAAACCCGAGAACAGATACCAGTTGTTGCGACCGCCAGGTACAAAACCGAGGTAGTAAAGCAAAATTACGAGTGCACCTAGGCCCAACAACGAAAACATCAAAACCGGCACCCATTGAGGGCTGACACGTTGTTCACGCAAAGTTGGTGGCGTGTATCGCGACGACGCATCAGCAATATTTTGTCCATGCATCGAATGAGTATCTGAAGTGTCGAGCCGATGTGTCTCATGAACACGCCCAGGCTTCGTGCCTTTTGGAGTTGTCCGACCGCCACCGCGTCGCTTTTGGCTTGCCATAACTTCATTAAGTGTAGGGGGATAATCCACTTTGTATTTGCTCAAATCTCAGGCAGGCTGAAGGCGATGAATAGCAAAGCGCCGCGAGTTTTGGTGATTGACAATTACGACAGCTTTGTCTACAACCTTGTGCAATATGTTGGCGAACTTGGCGCAGATCCAATCGTCGTGCGCAACGATCAAATTTCGACAAGTGAAGCACTCGCGCTTGAACCCGATGGTGTTTTGCTGTCGCCAGGTCCGGGCCAACCCCAAGAATCTGGCGTTTTGTGTGAAGCAATTCGAGCCTTCGCCGGTGTTGCACCAATTTTTGGGGTGTGCCTTGGCCATCAAGCAATCGGACATGTATTTGGCGCAAAAATAGTGCGCGCACCAGAACTTCAGCACGGCAAGACCTCAGAAATAAATCACACTGGCGATGGTGTCTTCAAAAAAATCATTTCACCTATTCAGGCGACTCGTTACCACTCGCTAGTTATTGAGCCAGGTTCTTTGCCTGCCGACCTACAAATAACGGCTTCAACAAAAGATGGCGTCATAATGGGCGTTCGTCATCGAAATTTAGAAATTGAAGGTGTTCAGTTTCACCCTGAAAGCGTGTTGACCGAACACGGTCATGAAATTGTAAAAAACTTTATAACACGCTGCAAAAATAAATTTTAAGGAGTTGCAGCGGCACGACCGATTGTTAAGCGAATTACAAAACCGGGTTCGACGAGTGTGCCGGAGTCTGTGCCTTGTGTAATTACTTTTCCGTTGTTGACATCTGTGGCCGGCACGTCTTGATATTTGATCTCAGGGATCAACCCGGCGTTGGTAAGCAGAGTTTTTGCATCGGCCTCGGTCTGTCCTTCGACTTGTGGCACCGCAACCTTGTTTCCACCTGACGAAACAAAAACGGTGATAGCCGATCCCGCCGGGCTCTGTGCACCGATTGCGGGCTCAGTTCTAACGACTCGGCCTTGTTCGATCGTCGTGCTCGCCTCGTTGACCAAAGTTACGACGAAGTTATAGGGCGATGTCTGTAGCAATTGTTGCGCAGCGGTGGCCACTTGCCCCTGCACATTGGGTACCGTCGTCTGACCAAGCCCACCAGAAACAGTCAC
>DOHD01000084.1:1403-3060 GCA_003535455.1 Acidimicrobium sp. | reverse complement strand
ACCTCTTTTATCGACAGGGTCAATCCAAGCGGCGCCAAGAGGGCAGTTGCTTCTTTCACGGTAAGCCCGCGAACAAGAGGCACCGCGACCGGTGTACTTGCTGGGTTGTAGGTGATCGTGATCTGATCACCAGATCGAGCGAGCACGCTTGGCGGCGGATCTTGAGAATAAACGATGTCGTTGCCGACACCATCTTTTGTCGCCGCATAAGGAATCGGTGTAAAACCTGAAGCGAGCAATTGTTCACTGGCTTGCTTTACGGTCAGATTTCGTACATCGGGAACCGTGATCGAGGCGTTCGCCGAGTTACGGGTGAGCGTTTGATATAAAAATAATCCACCCGCGAGCAGAACGATAGATGCGAGCAGGGCTCCAAACACGAAAACCGCCGTGCGTTGCGGAGACTTGTCGTCATATGGCGGATAATTTGTTGCAGTCAACGGAGTTCTTGGCAACAACTCGGTTGCCGCATCTTGCGCACCAGCTAGGGTCGTCGCATTCGTTTCAGTCTGTGGCAAGACTCTGGTCTTGTCGTTGTTTGCAGCATGTTCTGACATCGCCAAAACGGGCATGCCTTCAACAAATCGACGCAGTTCATCACGCACTTGATCGGCGCTGGAGTATCTATCATCGGGAGATTTCTGCATACATTTGGCCACAATTGCTGCAACCTCTGGTGGCACAGTGGCGACGCGCTGATTGAGCGGCATTGCCTGTTCGTGAACTTGTTTGTAGGCGATCGCAACCGCGTTTTCTCCCGTGAATGGCGCGCTTCCACTCAGCATCTCGTACATCACAACACCGAGAGAATAAATATCGCTGCGCTGGTCGGTCGATGCACCCTGGGCTTGTTCAGGCGAAAAATAGGTCGCCGTGCCCATCACTGCGCCAGTTTGCGTCAGTCCTTGCTCGACGCCACTACCGAGCGCGCGAGCAATACCGAAGTCGGCAACTTTTACCTGACCAGTTGTGCTGACCAAAATGTTGCCAGGTTTAACATCGCGGTGAATAACTCCGTTTTGGTGCGCCGAGATCAATGCAGACGCAACTTCACTCATAACATCGCAAACCTGCATCGGTGTCAGCGTGCCACTCTGTTTCAAAATATCTGCGAGGGTGCGACCATTTACATATTCCATGGCGATGTAATAAGTGTTGTTTACTTTGCCCCAATCGTAAACGCCGACGATATTGGGATGATTTAAATTTGCGGCCGCTTGCGCCTCGCGCCTAAAGCGCTCGACGAACGCGGGGTCGGTGGCAAATTCTGGAAACAAAACTTTTATCGCTACCGGACGATCCAACAAAATATCCCTGGCTTGAAATATTTCAGCCATGCCACCGCGACCGATGCGCTTGCCAATTTCGTAACGGTCGTTGATTACTGCACGGTTGTTCTCGCTCACGGTTTAACCTGTTCGACAACATCACGAATCTGGTTCACATAATCTTGCGCGTCTGCAGACGACGAAAATGACGGTTGAGCCAAAATTTCTTTAGCCAAAGCAACACTCAAATCCCGACGATTCAATGTGCTGTCAGCCTCGACGGTCGGACTGACCCACAAAAAATTCTTGCCGCGATAAACCAGCACTCGTGCGTCAGGCTTGGCATTTTCGTAAGCGACGAAATAACCACTACGCAAATACGAACTTAC
>DOHD01000084.1:0-1369 GCA_003535455.1 Acidimicrobium sp. | reverse complement strand
TCGTTTGTTTTGGCGACGAATTCAAAGTTGCAGTGTTGCTTTCGGCGATCACATCGACAACGATCACCGTGATGTTGTCGCGACCACCGTTGGCATTCGCGATCGACACGAGTTGATCGGCAATCTTCTGCGGTTCTAGTTTCTGTCTAACGCATTTTTCGATTGCTTCATCGGTGACCTCGTCTACCAAGCCGTCGCTACAAAGAATGTATCTATCGCCATTAAGCAAAGGGAGAGTCCATGTGTCAACTGCAACGCTTGGTTCTATGCCGAGTGCTCGAGTCACAATGTTGCGACGCGCATGAGTGCGCGCTTCTTCGCGTGTGATCAAACCTTCGCTCACGAGATCTTGCACATAAGAATGATCGACGCTGACTTGGCGAAATTCGTCATTGCGCATCAGATATGTGCGTGAATCACCGATATTCGCCACAGCAACCGAGACTTCGGATGAAATATTGTTCGGGGTCAATGCCAAGACTGCGAGCGTTGTGCCCATGCCACGTTGGTCGGTCTGGTTGGCCGATGCTTGGAAAATTGAATTGTTTATCTGCTCGATTATTTTTGCTAGTTCGGCGGCGTCTGCGATGCCTTTTGTGCGTGCTTCATCCAACATTTTGATTGCCATGGCACTGGCTACTTCACCAGCATTATGACCACCCATACCATCGGCGACTACAAACATTCCTTCTTCGGCGAGATACGAATCTTCGTTCTGCATTCTCAAAGTGCCGGTGTCGCTTGACGCACCCCATTTAACCAGCATCAATTGACTTGACCTTCGACAAAATCACGAGTCACGAAATTTCGAACCTAGCGCCTGAAGTTCCAAAACTCAGATCGTCACCGTTCACGAGCAATTGCTCTTCAGAAATTTTCAAGCCATTGATCTTTGTGCCGTTCGTACTACCGAGGTCCAAGATTTTCCATCCTTCAGCCGTTCTGCGCAACTGGGCGTGTTCACGGCTGACATTGCTGTCGTTGAAAACAACTCGACACGATGCTTGTCGACCGATTTTCAATGTGTCTCCATCCAACTCAATTCGTTCACCGGTTTTCAATACCAATACGGACGAGACGAGCTTTGTAGTAGCGGCGATCGGCAGAGTCGTGTTGGCCCGATTTTCACTTACTTGTTTGGCGACGTCATGTTCGGCTTCACTGTCAAAAGCCACCTGGAAATCACCAGTTTTCAGTGTGTCGACTACTTTTAAAATCACCGAAATCGGTGCATCATGGCGAAGGCCTTTCTGTTCGGCAAATTGTGTCGCGGCCTCTGCCAACTCACGCAACAAGTGTTTTTCTATGTCGGCAAAGGCCGCATAGTCATCGACGTTTAAATTGACCACGAAATTTGGGTTTATCGAGC
>DOHD01000108.1 GCA_003535455.1 Acidimicrobium sp. | reverse complement strand
TTCCCCACGGAGTACCTTGTCAACTCAAATTTCACTTAACGATATTGGAACAGCAGAAGATTTTCTCGCCGCAATCGAAGGCACAATCAAGAATTTTAATGATGGAGATTTAGTAACTGGAATAGTTGTCCAGGTAGATCGCGATGAAGTCCTTCTCGATATTGGATATAAAACAGAAGGCGTAATTCCAGCCCGCGAACTCTCAATCCGTCATGATCTTGATCCAAGTGAATTGGTCAAAGTTGGCGATCGCGTAGAAGCACTCGTACTTCAAAAAGAAGATAAAGAAGGTCGTCTGATCCTCTCCAAGAAGCGCGCTCAATATGAGAAGGCGTGGGGAGAGATTGAAGGCAAGAAAGAACGTGACGAAGTTGTTGTCGGAACAGTTATCGAAGTCGTCAAAGGCGGCTTGATTGTTGATATTGGACTCCGCGGATTCCTTCCTGCATCACTTGTTGAAATGCGCCGCGTTCGCGACCTTTCTCCGTACATCGGCAAGCAAGTTGAAGCTCGCATCATTGAACTCGATAAGAATCGCAACAACGTGGTTCTCTCACGTCGTGCATATCTTGAGCAGACTCAATCTGAATCTCGCACCACATTCCTTAATCAACTCCAGAAGGGACAGGTCCGTGAAGGCGTTGTCTCATCTATCGTTAACTTCGGCGCATTCGTCGATCTTGGTGGCGTTGATGGCTTGGTACACGTTTCCGAACTCTCATGGAAGCATGTCGATAATCCGGGCGCAGTCGTAAAAATCGGCGATGAAGTTTCTGTAAAAGTACTTGAGATCGATCGCGAACGTGATCGAATCTCGCTTTCGCTTAAAGCGACTCAACAAGACCCGTGGCAAGAATTTGCTTCGAGCCATCAAGTTGGTCAGTTGGTTTATGGTCGAGTCACAAAACTTGTACCGTTTGGCGGCTTCGTTCAAGTCGGTGACGGCATCGAAGGTTTGGTCCACATCTCAGAGATGTCGACACATCATGTCGAAGCTCCAGAGCAAGTTGTAACACCAGGCGAAGAGCTTTGGGTGAAGATTATCGATCTTGATCTGGCTCGTCGCCGCATAAGTTTGTCGATCAAACAAGCCGCCGAGGGTGGTGAGTTGGCCGAAGAATACCGCGGACAATTCCAGACCGACGAGCAAGGCAACTGGGTAAGTGGTGACGATTCAACACGCGAATCAGCATGGGCAGAGTTTTTCGACCCGAACGCAGCAGCCGCAGAGGCACCAAAACCAACCGAAGAACCTAGCGCAGGCTGAATCAAAATTCAGTTTTAGATACGGTGAGTATCCGATGATTCTCATTGGGCTCACTGGTGGCATCGGCTCTGGTAAGTCAGAGGTTGCGCGGCTGTTGACTAACCGTGGCGC
This sequence comes from Acidimicrobium sp., assembly GCA_003535455.1. GTDB lineage: Bacteria > Actinomycetota > Acidimicrobiia > Acidimicrobiales > Ilumatobacteraceae > BACL27. The sequence continues at coordinate 24,461 of DOHD01000108.1, read as the reverse complement.
AGTATTGATCGACGCCGATCAAATTGTTCGCGAATTGCAACGGCCTGGTGCAGAGGTCTATCTAAAGATGGTTGAACTTTTTGGCCCAGAAGTAGTCGCGTCAGACAAATCCTTAGATCGGGCCGCAATCGCCACGAGGGTTTTCAGCGATTCGAACCTGCTCAAGACCCTTAACGAATTGATTCACCCGATTGTGCGCCGAGTAATGAACGAACGCATTGAAAGTTTTCGCGAAACCGACAAAGTCGTGGTGCTCGATATTCCGTTGTTGGTTGAAAATCCAAGAGAGGGTCTTGACGGGGTTTTGGTGGTCGATCTCGATGTTGATCTTGCGTTAGGTCGCCTCGTTGAGCAGCGAAACATGTCTGTCGAAGATGCGAACGCACGTATCGCCAAACAGGCGACGCGTGAACAGAGACTCGCAATTGCCGATCATGTGATTGACAATTCGGGTGACCGCACCCAGCTCGAAGAAAAGGTTGAAACGGCCTGGTCGTGGATTCAATCTCTGAAATGAGTGAACGCAAATTTGTTGTTGAATCGCCATTTAAACCCGCCGGCGATCAACCCGAAGCGATAGCCAAGCTTGCTGATGGGGTCAATCGGGGCGATCGATTTCAAACACTGTTGGGCATAACCGGCTCTGGAAAGTCGGCGACCATCGCCTGGACAATTGAAAAGGTTCAACGCCCGACACTGATTTTGGCGCCGAACAAGTCGCTGGCCGCGCAACTCGCGCAAGAAATGCGCGAATTTTTTCCGAACAACCGCGTTGAGTATTTCGTCAGTTATTACGACTATTACCAGCCTGAGGCTTACATTGCATCCAGCGACACATTCATTGAAAAAGATTCGTCGATCAACGATGAAATTGATCGGCTTAGACACTCGGCTACTGCAGCGCTATTGACGCGGCGCGACACGATCGTGGTGGCGTCGGTGAGTTGCATTTATGGCATGGGAGACCCTGGCGAGTATCGAGGAAATCTTCTCGAACTTCACACGGGCGTCGATTATGACCAACGCAGCATTTTGGCGCGACTCGTCGAACTCCAATATGACCGAAATGATATGACTTTGGGGCGTGGCAACTTTCGGGTTCGCGGTGACACGATCGAGGTGCATCCTGCATATGAAGAGACGATTACCCGTCTCGAAATGTTCGGTGACACAGTTGAGCGAATCTCAGTCGTCGATCCGGTGACGGGTGAAACCCTACGTGACCTCAGCGAAATCGTGATATTTCCAGCAACTCACTATGTCGCAGGCGAAGAGCGTATGCGCGTGGCGATGCTTGGCATAGAACAAGAGTTGGCACAGCAGTTGAAGAAGTTCGAATCTGAAAACAAACTTCTTGAGGCTCAGCGCATACGCATGAGAACGATGTTCGACTTAGAAATGATGAAAGAAGTCGGCTACTGCAATGGCATCGAAAATTATTCGATGCATATTGACGGTCGTCAACCAGGCGAGCCACCGTTCACCTTGCTCGATTATTTTCCCAAGGATTATCTATTGGTGATTGACGAGAGCCATGTGGCGGTACCGCAGCTTCATGGTCAATTCGCCGGAGATCGAAGCCGAAAACAAACATTGGTCGAGCACGGCTTTCGACTGCCATCGGCAATGGATAATCGGCCGTTGCGATTTGAAGAAACAATCGAGCGATTGAATCAGTGTATTTTTCTCTCCGCGACACCCGCCAAGTTTGAAATTGAACTGAGCGAGCAGGTTGTCGAGCAAATAGTGCGACCGACTGGTTTGATCGACCCAGAAGTAATAGTCAAACCAACCAAAGGTCAGATCGACGATCTAATCGAAATGATCAAGTTGAAGACCGCACAGGGCGATCGAACCCTCGTGACGACTTTGACCAAAAAAATGTCCGAAGATCTTTCTGAATATTTAATCGAACAGGGTCTTCGAGTTCGATACCTGCACTCAAATATCGACACGATCGAAAGAATCGAAATTTTGCGAGCGTTGAGGTTGGGAGAGTTCGACGTATTAGTCGGTATCAATTTGTTGCGCGAGGGACTCGATTTGCCAGAGGTCTCACTAGTCGCGATTTTGGACGCCGACAAACAGGGTTTCTTGCGAAGTCAGACTTCGCTCATTCAAATGATTGGCCGCGCGGCTCGCAATGTCGACGGGCAAGTGATTATGTATGCCGATAACAGAACGGCCGCCATGGAGTATGCGATTTCTGAGACTGCCCGTCGTCGCGAGTTGCAAATCGCNNCCCAGCAACACCGCGCCGTTGCCCGGCAAAGGAAGGCGAAAAGACCACGAACGCGACAAGGTTGTTCGCGAGCTTCGAGCCCTTCCAGAAAGTGAACTAGCTCGATTAATAATGACCCTTGAAGAAGAAATGAACTTGGCCGCCGAAGAACTACGTTTCGAGTATGCCGCACGTCTCAGAGACGAAATAAAAGAACTCAAGCGCGAGTTACGAGATGCCCACTAACACTTTGTAGCCTGCCTGTGATGGCTAATCAGATAGTTGTTCGTGGCGCCCGAGAACACAACCTAAAAAACATCAGCGTCGAACTGCCGCGTGACAAGTTGATCGTGTTGACGGGCTTGTCGGGCTCGGGTAAATCAAGCCTTGCTTTCGACACGATATATGCCGAAGGTCAGCGCAGGTATGTCGAGTCGTTGAGTTCTTATGCCCGACAATTTTTGGGTCAAATGGACAAACCAGATGTCGATCTGATCGACGGTTTATCTCCGGCAATTTCGATCGACCAAAAGTCATCGTCGCGCAACCCGAGATCGACCGTCGGCACGATTACCGAAGTCTACGATTATCTGCGTCTTCTCTACGCGCGCATAGGCGTGCAACACTGCTCACGCGATATGACCCGTTTGTCAAGGCAAACACCACAGCAAATCGTCGATCGCATAATGAAGTTCGAAGAGGGCGTTCGATTTCAGATCTTGGCCCCAGTCGTGCGTGGCAGAAAAGGAGAGTATGACACTCTTTTGCAAGAACTCGCGTCACAAGGTTTTTCTCGTGCTCGTGTTGATGGCGAAGTCGTCGAGATCAGTGAATTCTTGAAAAAACCTACTCGGTTGGCGAAATACGAGCAGCACCAAATCGATATCGTCGTCGATCGTCTTGTGCGCCGAGACGGCATTACACGACGACTAACTGACTCGCTCGAGACCGCACTCCGCTTGGCTAACGGGGTAGCAGAAATCGAGATTGTCGATGGAGGCGAGCCGATCACATTCAGCCAACATTTGGCGTGTCCGAAGTGTGGCACCAGTTATGAAGAGTTGGCCCCAAGAAATTTCTCGTTTAATTCGCCGTTTGGTGCGTGTGACAACTGCCTAGGTCTCGGCACCAAATACGAAGTTGATGTCGACCTTGTCGTGCCTGATCCGAATTTGAGTATCAATGAAGGTGCGATAGCCCCTTGGAGATCTGCCCACACGCAATACTTCACACGCATGCTCGAAGCCGTAGCCGACAGATTTGATATTGATCTCGATAAAAAGTGGTCGAAACTTTCGGTCAAGGCGCAGAAGATCGTTATGAATGGTGTTGACGACAACATGATGGTGAAATATCGCAATCGTTACGGTCGTACTCGTGAATACAGCACGTCTTACGAAGGTGTGATTCCATGGATAAAACGTCGCCATGAAGGTGCCGAAAGTGACAACGCTCGCGAACAATTTGAAAGTTATATGCGAGAGGTGCCTTGCCCGTCGTGCAAAGGTGCTCGACTGAAACCAGATTCTCTCGCCGTTCTTGTCGAAGGTAAACACATCTCCGAAGTTTGTGGTATGTCGATAGGTGAATCGGCAAAATTTTTGGCTGATCTTGAACTTTCTGATCGCGATTCGATGATCGCCGAACGAATTACAAAAGAAATCAACTCGCGTTTGGGGTTTCTATTAGACGTCGGCCTTGACTATTTGACTCTCTCTCGGGCTGCGGCGACACTCGCTGGTGGCGAGGCGCAACGCATTCGTTTGGCCAGTCAGATCGGCTCGGGTTTGGTCGGCACGCTTTATGTGCTCGATGAGCCGAGTATCGGTTTGCATCAACGAGATAATCATCGCCTAATAGAAACGCTGCAGAGATTGCGCGATCTTGGCAACACGGTGATCGTTGTCGAACACGATGAAGACACGATCAGGTCGAGTGACTGGCTCGTTGACATCGGCCCAGGAGCGGGCGAGCATGGCGGGCAGGTCGTCTATAGCGGGCCGGTTAAGGGTGTACTCAAAGTCAAAAATTCAATCACGGGTCAATATCTCTCAGGTGAGCGATGTGTTGGCGTGCCAGCAATGCGTCGAAAGCCAGGCAAAGACTTCTTGACAATTCGTGGTGCTCGAGAACACAATCTCAAAAATTTAAATGTAAAAATTCCACTTGGATGTTTTGTCGCCGTAACGGGGGTCTCTGGCAGCGGCAAAAGTACGCTGATACGTGACATTTTGTTGCCGTCACTGATGCAAAAAATTTATAAATCAAAAGACGCACCAGGTAGACACACCGGTGTCGACGGCGTGATGCACATCGACAAGGTGATTGACATGGATCAGTCACCGATCGGTCGCACTCCGCGCTCGAACCCCGCAACTTACACGGGGGTTTTTGATGATATTCGCAAGCTTTTTGCTTCAACTCCTGAAGCAAAAGTTCGTGGTTACCAACCCGGTCGATTCAGCTTTAACGTTCCCGGGGGCCGTTGTGAGGCATGTTCTGGTGACGGAACCATCAAAATTGAGATGCACTTTTTGCCAGATGTTTACGTGCCATGTGAAGTATGCAAGGGCGCTCGATACAACCGAGACACACTTGACATCACCTTCAAAGGCAAGAGCATTGCCGACATTTTGGACATGCCCATCGGCGATGCAGTCGACTTTTTCGCTAATCAGCCTCGCATCGCTCGCCACATGCAGACCTTTGTAGATGTAGGTCTGGGTTATGTTCGACTCGGACAGTCGGCGCCGACGTTGTCAGGTGGCGAGGCACAACGCGTAAAACTTGCGAGTGAACTTTCGAAGCGCGGAACAGGACGCACGATGTATCTGCTTGACGAGCCGACAACTGGCCTTCATTTTGAAGATGTTCGGCGTCTGCTAATTGTGCTGGCACGCTTGGTCGACTCTGGCAACACTGTTTTAGTCATCGAGCACAACCTCGATGTGATCAAGTCTGCTGATTGGGTGATTGATCTTGGCCCCGAGGGTGGTAGCGGTGGCGGGTTGGTGGTTGCCGAAGGATCACCAGAGGATGTTGCGAAAGTTAAGGGGTCACATACGGGAAAATATTTGTCTTCTGTCTTGAATGAGTCAAAGACCATGAATCCCAAGAAGATTGCAAAGAAATAGCGAGCGATTATGCAACGTCCGTCGGGTGTGATACCTGAGACGCCAGGGTCATACCAGTTTAAAGATGGTGCGGGTCGGGTAATTTATGTTGGCAAAGCCAACAATTTGCGTGCACGAATCAATAGTTATTTCGCCAAGACCGAAAGCCTTCATCCGCGTACAAGCAGCATGGTTGGTGCGGCACAGAGCGTTGAATGGATCGAGGTTCGCAACGAAATTGAAGCTTTGATACTTGAACACAGTCTCATCAACCGCTTTTCGCCGAGATTCAATATTCGACTTAGAGACGACAAGAGCTACCCGTTTCTGGCGGTGACGGTTGATGAGCAGTGGCCTCGGGCAATGGTCATGCGTGGACGCAAGCGCAAAGGCACCCGTTATTTTGGGCCTTATCCACACCCGTGGGCGATTCACGAGACACTTGACTTGTTATTGAAATCATTTCCGATCCGCACCTGTTCGGCAGCAACTTTTAAACAACACGAGAGACTCGGGCGACCGTGTCTGCTCTTTCACATTGAAAAGTGTTCAGGGCCGTGCGTCGGTTCGGTGGATGATGAAAGATACAAAAGTCTCGTAGACGATTTTCTGAGCGTCATGGACGGCGATAGTGAGGTCGTTGTGTCAAGACTTGAGCAGCAGATGACCGAGAGTTCGAGCGCACAAGAATTTGAGCGCGCGGCGAAATATCGGGATCAACTGGAAGCGATCAAACTTGCGCTCGAGCGCCAACAAATGGTAGGTGAGCGTGACGAAGACCTAGATGTAATCGGCATCGCTGAAGACGAGTTTGAGGCTGCCGTACAGATTTTCTATGTACGTAAGGGTCGGGTTGTCGGGCGAAAAGGTTTCATCGTAGACAAAGTTGAAGATGTAAGTAGTGAAGCTCTGGTGGCCGTGATCGTCGAGCGACTTTATAGTGAGGCGCCCATATTGGGAATTCCTAAGGTCGTAGTTCTGCCGTTCGAGCCAGATCGACGCGAAATACTCGAACAATGGTTGACTCAAAGCCGAAAAGCAAAAGTCGAAATTCGAGTTCCGTTTCGCGGTGACAAGCGAGAGTTGCACGAACTGGTAACTCAAAATGCAAAACAAGAACTAAATCGTCATCGACTTCGTCGAGCGTCTGATCACACCGCAAGATCTCGGGCGTTGGGCGAGTTGCAAGATCTTCTTGGTCTCCCCGAGGCACCGCTACGCATCGAGTGTTACGACATGGCTCACCTTCAGGGCACCGATTACGTCGGTTCAATGGTCGTGCTCGAAGATGGTTTGCCACTCAAGCGCGACTATCGACGCTTCAAGATCAAAAGCTTCGAAGGGAACGACGATTATGCGGCGATGCGCGAGGTGCTGACGAGGCGCTTGACCGCGTATATAAACGAGCGAGACCAACCGATTAACGAGCGTGGCGAGCGGCCAGGCAAATTCTCTTATGCGCCACAACTTCTGCTCGTGGACGGTGGCAAGGGTCAGTTGGGTGTGGCGGAGCAAGTTGTGAGAGAACTGGGTCTAGAACATGAAATTCCTGTTGCGTCATTAGCAAAGAAGCTTGAAGAGGTTTTTGTCCCTGGTCGAAGTGAGCCCGTAGAAGTGCCGCGAGGAAGTGATGCATTGTTCATGTTGCAGGTAATTCGCGACGAGGCTCACAGGTTCGCAAATCGATTTCATCGCGAACTGCGCGGAAAGCGTATGACAAAAAGCGAACTCGATGGCATCTCTGGTTTAGGGCCTGCGAGGATCAAAAAACTCATTGCCGCATTTGGCGGTATGAGCCAAGTCAAAAAAGCCACTCGCGATCAGCTGTCTGAATTGAAATGGTTACCAAAGAACACGGCAGACGCGGTGTATCTAAGGTTTCATTCTTCATCTGATGCGACACAATAGATAGCCTGTCTAGAAGTGGCTGACATACTCCTAATCGCAGGTCTATCTGGTGCGGGTCGCTCGCAAGCTGCCGATGACTTAGAAGATTTGGGCTGGTTCGTTGTCGACAACATGCCAACCGAATTGATCGACAAAGTTGTCGAAATTGCAGCAGCAGGCGAATCGCTATCAAAACTCGCGCTTGTGATCGGAACTCCGACAGCACAAATTGGTGTTATTGAAGTTCTGAAGCGTTTGCGATCGTCAGGCCATCGAGTTCGAATGCTCTTTCTGGACGCTACTAACGCCGAACTTGTGAAACGCTACGGCGCTACGCGGCGTAAACATCCGCTTGCTGAAGGCAAGTCAGGCGTCGAAGAAGCGATTTCTAAAGAGCGAGTTATTCTTGAGCCTGTCAAAGCCGAGGCTGACCTAGTGATTGACACGTCAAACTTGACTGTTCATCAATTGAAATCGCAACTCGGTGAGCTATTCACCCAAGATGGTGTGTTGGATGCAATGCAGATATCGGTTGTCTCGTTTGGGTATAAACACGGTTTGCCACTTGATGTCGATCTTGTTTTTGATGTGAGATTTTTGCCGAATCCTCATTGGGACGAGAACCTTCGACCACTATCGGGTCTTGACGAGCCGGTGCAAAACTTTGTGGTGGCTCAGGAACTCTCAGTTAAGTTTCTTGATCACCTTACGCAAATGCTGACTTTGCTCTTGCCGGCGTATAAGTCAGAGGGAAAGAGTTACCTGACCGTCGCTATTGGATGCACGGGAGGTCGTCATCGCTCGGTTGTCATCGCCGAGCAATTAAAGAATTGGTTGATCCAAAGTGGTCAGAACCCGCGAGTGACACATCGCGACATTTCTCGCTAAAACAGCGATCTGACTAAGATTCGACCATGACATTACGAGTTGGTATTAACGGTTTTGGTCGCATTGGCCGCAATTTTTATCGAGCAATCCGGCAATCTGGCGCTGACATTGAAATAGTCGCTGTGAACGATTTGGGGGCCATCAAGACGATGGCACATTTGCTGAAATATGACTCGGTACTCGGTGTGTTACCGAACAGAATTGAAGCAACCGATGAGGGCATCAGTATCGATTCGAAAATTCTGAAGGTATTGTCGAAACGCGATCCCAAAGAATTGGGCTGGGGAACACTCGGAGTCGACGTCGTTATTGAGTCGACTGGTTTTTTCACCGACCGCGATAAAGCTGCGGCCCACTTAGAAGCGGGTGCAAAGTGCGTAGTTGTGTCAGCGCCTGCGACAAATGCAGATGCGACTTTCGTTTATGGAGTCAATCACAAAGACTTTGATCCGAAAAAACATAAAGTTGTATCAAACGCCAGTTGCACAACTAACTGCTTCGTGCCGCTGGTAAAAGTTTTAGACGATGCATTCGGTGTCGAAAATGGTTTGATGACGACCATTCACGCTTACACCGGTGATCAATCAATTGTTGACTCTCCTCACAGCGATTTGCGAAGGGCTCGTGCGGCGGCAATAAATATCATTCCGACAAGCACTGGCGCTGCGCGAGCGACAAGTCTGGTGATGCAATCGATGAAGGGCAAACTCGATGGCACATCGTTGCGTGTGCCAGTGCCGACAGGGTCGATAACCGATTTTGTTGCAAATCTAAAGAATCCGGCGACGGTCGACGAAATTAACGCTGCTTATAAAGCAGCCGCAGCGGGTCCATTGAAGGGAGTTCTTGAATATTGCAGTGATCCGATTGTTTCGAGCGACGTAGTCACGAATTCGCACAGTTGTGTGTTCGACAAAGACCTGACAATGAGCATGGGCACTCTGGTCAAAGTGCTTGGTTGGTATGACAACGAATGGGGTTATTCGAATCGATTGGTCGATATGACTACATACATCGGGGCAGCACTCAGTCGCTAAATGATCGCCAAATTAGAAGATCTTGGTGATGTGCGCGGCAAAACCGTGCTCGTACGCACCGACTTCAACGTGCCGATGGCTGGACCGGACGACAATCGAGTCATTGTCGATGACTTTCGGATTCGAAGTGCTCTAGAAACGCTCAGCTGGCTGACGTCTCGTGGTGCGAATGTAGTTTGCGCAACTCATCTTGGTCGGCCAAAAGGAAAGGAAGTCGTGAAATATTCAATCGCGCCGGTNNGCGCCAGGTGTTTCATTGCTCGAAAATTTGCGGTTTAACCCAGGTGAAGAAGCTAACGACCCCAACTTTGTTGCAAAACTTGTAGATGGCATCGATATTTACGTCAACGACGCGTTTGGTGCGGCACATCGTTCGCACGCTTCAATTGTTGGACCGCCCAAAACTTTGCCATCGGCGGCTGGTCGTTTATTGCAGCGCGAACTTGAGGTCTTGTCAGAGTTGCGTTCAAACCCCAAGCGGCCATTCGTGGCAGTTTTGGGAGGCGCAAAGGTGAGCGACAAGCTCGGCGTAATTCAAGCCTTGATGAAAGTTGTAGATCAACTGGTTATCGGTGGCGGTATGTGTTTTACATTTCTGGCTGCCAAAAATTTGCCAATAGGCGACTCTTTGTGTGAGCGCGATCAAATTGACGCGTGTAAAGAACTTTTGTCTGGAGATGTGCCGATTCACCTACCTGAAGACATTGTGGGCTTAGATTCCGCAGGCGACTTTGCAACTTTCGGTGTTCGTTTGCCAGATGGCGCCAAGGGTCTTGATATCGGCCCTGGTAGTGCGGCCGCGTTTGCCGACATAATCATGAATGCACGTAGCGTTTTTTGGAACGGACCAATGGGAATGTTCGAAGACGAACGCTTCGCCGCTGGCACGCGTACTGTCGCGCAAGCGATGGCCGACACTAAAGCGTTTACGGTTGTTGGTGGTGGTGACTCGGCGGCAGCGCTCGCTCAATTTGGATTAGATAAAGAAGTTGACCATGTCTCGACCGGCGGCGGAGCGTCACTAGAGTTTTTGCAGCTCGGTGACCTACCGGGTCTAGTTGCGTTAAGGGGAGCACCAAATGTCAAATGAAGCTCGTAAGCCGATAATTAGCGGCAACTGGAAAATGAATCACAATCATTTTGAGGCAATTCAATGTGTCCAGAAACTTGCCTACCTCTTGACAAAAGACGATTTCGCAGCCGTTGACGTGACGATTCATCCGCCTTTCACCGATCTGCGAAGCGTCCAGACTTTGATTGACGCCGACGAACTTAAATTTATTCTTGGAGCACAGCATTGTCATGAGGTCGACAGTGGGGCGTTCACTGGAGAGATATCGGCAATGTTTTTGGCAAAACTCAATGTCAGTTATGTGATAGTTGGTCACAGCGAGAGACGTGAAATTTTCGGCGAGACCGACGAATCAATTCACAACAAGATCGTGGCGATTCAAAAGAGCAAAATGACGCCTATCTTGTGCGTTGGCGAAACTCTCGCAGAGCGAGAAGCCGGAACAACATATGAAAAGGTTCTCGGTCAACTAAGAAGCGCCCTCGAAAAGCGCACCGCTGAACAGATCAAGTCAATGGTCATTGCCTATGAGCCAATCTGGGCGATTGGCACTGGCAAGACTGCGACAGCTGACGACGCACAACGAGTGGTAAGTGCAATCCGCGAGGAAATTTCAAAAATAAGTTCGGCGAACGTCGCCAGTGCCGTTCGTCTTCAATATGGCGGCAGTGTCAAGGCCAGCAATATTGCTGAGATCATGGCCCAGCCAGATATAGATGGGGTTTTGGTCGGTGGGGCAAGCCTCGATGCCGCTGAATTCGCCAGAATTTGTCAGTATCGCCTAAAAAAACAAGATTAGTTTCGGGCGATTGGCCTGTTCACTCTTTACCTACGCTGTTAGTCTTTACGGGACTAGAAGCCACATGGCGTCTACCTAATCTGACGGGGAGGTCGGAGAGTGAGTAAAACCACAAAAGTGGCTCGTCTTGCTGCAGCACTAATCACCGTGTCATTAATTGGCGCGGCTTGTGGTGGCAGTGATGACGCAGCGACAGACGAAGCGCCAGCCGAAGAAACTACGGCTGTCAGTTATCCAACCAGTTTGGATGATTGCGCGAATGTTACATACGACTATGTCAAGCCGGCAACTACTGGTGGCATGACGATAACTTACGACATCAACCCAGCAGCGGTATGGGATGACGGTTCGCCAATTACGGCTGCCGACTTCGCCGCAACGTGGGAAGCATCATTGAACACACCAGGTTCGATTTCGACATCTGGCTACGACCAAGTGACAGCGGTAGAAGCCGGTACAAGTGACAAGCAAGTTGTTGTCACCTTGAAATCGGTCTACGCACCGTGGCGTGGTCTGTTTGGTGGCATCATCAAAGCTGCATCTGTTAAAAACACAAAAGATGTATCTGCAGATTTCGCAGACAACATTCCGTTCTCGGGTCGTCCATACAAGATCAAGTCTTGGAGCCCAGATCAAATCGTGTTCGAGCCAAACGACAAATATTGGGGCACTGATAAGGCTGTCACCAAGAAATTCGTTATCGTGCCGAAGGCAGATAGCGACACCGAAATCGCAGCGATCAAAGCAGGCGAAGTCGACTTCATCTACCCACAGTTCTTTGCGGGCATTGAAGAAGCAGTGAAGCAAGACAACATTCAGACAAATCTTGATTACGGCGGCGACTACGAAGGTTTCTACTTCCAACAGAAGTGCGGACCATTCGCAGATCCAAACTTCCGTGCGGCATTCTCGATGTCAATCGACCGTGAAGCATTGTTTGAACAGATCTACATTCCACTCGGTGGCAAAGAACTGCTTCAATGCGGCCCAATGGTGCCTGGACCATATTGCGTAGGCGACGAGTTCGCTAACAGCTATGACCCAGCAGCAGCCGAAGCGTTGTTGACCGAAAATGGTTGGACAAAAGGCACAGATGGCTATTGGGTTGACCCAAGCGGCAAGGTTCCAGACGTTCGTTGGATCATCAACACGGGCAACACTCGTCGTGAGAGCACACAGGCTTATTTGATTCCGTTGCTCAATGCAGCAGGTTTCAAAGTGCGCGCAGACAACTGCGATGCAGCTTGCTACTTCCAGCAGCGTTTGCCGGGTATGGACTACGACATGGCGATGTACATTTCGACAGCTCCGCCAGACCCTGCATATGTGACAAGCTCGTTTGCTTGTGACCTGATCCCAACTGAGGCCAATGGCAACATTGGTCAGAACAGCCAAGGTTGGTGTAACAAAGAAGCATCAGATTTGCTCTATGCAGCAGACGTTGATGCTGATGCAGCAACCCGTGCAGACAAGGTAAAGCAGGTTCTTGCGCTTATGGCGAAAGATCATGTGATGTTGCCGTTGATGCAGTTCCCGAAGTCGGGTTTTGCACGCACTGACAAGGTCGGCGGTCCATGGAACGCCGAACTTAACAACTATGCGGCGTTCAACAACATTCACCTCTGGCAAGATCTCGATGGCGACGGACAAATCGTGTTCGGCGCAGAGCAATGGCCAGAGTGTCTCAACCCAATCACTGAGTGTGCAAACTCTTCGTGGATGGTTTGGACAACCGCGTTCCAGGTATTGCCAGGCGCATACACAACTACCAATGATGGTAAGTACGTGTTGTCGAACCTGCTTTCTGGTGAGGCAAAAGTTGAAATTAAGAGCTAATCGCTTTTAATTGCAAGGAACTTTGAGATAGGTGCGTCGGCTCGGTGAAAACTGGGTCGGCGCACCTTTCTTGTTGGAGTTGATAAATATGCTGTCGTGTAATTTCTTTTGCGCGCCACTATCGGTAAGGCTGTAGTTGATGTTTCGTTATATTTTGCGGCGGGTCGCGTGGTCAATACCGACTTTGCTGATCGTGACGTTTCTGGTCTATCTTGCATTGCGCATCGGCACCGATCCGGTTGCTAGTTATAAGCGAATTAACCCGCGTGCAAGTCGCGCAAAAATCGCCGAATACATCGACGTAAATGGACTTGATCCGAATTTTGTTCAGGGCTACTTCAAGTGGTTGAAAAATTTTGTGACCGGTGAATGGCCGCGGAGCATCAAAGGTCGTCGTGAGGTTTGGCCAGCGTTAAAAGACGCGATGGCGAATACATTGCGGCTTGGCTCTGCTGCGACAGTCGTCGGCATTTTCTTTGGACTGATCGCCGGCGTGTTGGCCGCCCTGCGCCCGGGCGGAAAGCGCGATGTGTTTATCAACACCAGTGCATTTGTGGGCATCTCAATACCACCGTTTATCAGTGCGATTATGTTTCAGCTGTTGTTTGCGGTTTATTGGCAAAAGTGGTTCGGTGAAAGTCTCTTTCCGACGTCGGGTGTCTACCCAGCCGGCCACACCGGTTTTGATCTATTTCTAATGTTGAAGTTCATGGCACTGCCAACTTTGGTCGTTGCGATTCAAATCATTGCAACATACAGCCGATATATGCGTTCATCGCTGCTTGATGTTTTGAATTCTGATTACATGCGCACAGCCCGGTCGAAGGGCATTAGCGAGAGACGAGTTCTGATCAAACATGGCATGCGAAATGCTTTGATACCGGTTGTCACCATAGCGGCTCTCGATGTTGGCTCGATAGTTGGTGGTTTGATCATTACCGAGAATATTTTCTCGTATCCGGGCATGGGTCTCTATTTCTTGAAATCTTTCGGCGAGGGCGACTTTCCGTTGTTGATGCCATGGATGGTCGTGATCGTCGCTTCGGTATTGTTCTTCAATCTGATCGCCGACATTTCATATGCATGGTTAGACCCAAGGATTCGTCTTGAGTAAACAAGAGTCAACCGTCTTATCGCCACGCCAAATGGCATTCAGGCGATTTGTTTCGCACAAAGCGGCCGTAGCGAGTTGCATCATTATCGGTCTTTTGACTCTGTTTATTGTTCTTGCTCCTTTGACCGCTCGTTACGGCGTCAATGAGTCTGTTCAAGCACCGCCTAATTCATTTTTGACACCTCGCGCAAAATCTTGGCTTGGCACAGACGATATCGGTAGAGATCTTTACAGCCGTTTGATATATGGAGTTCGGGTTTCACTTTTGATTGGTCTCGCCAGTGCGATTATCTCGGTTACGCTCGGCGCTCTCGTTGGTGCCGTCGCTGGCTTTCGCGGCGGAAAGTTCGACGACATCATGATGCGAGTCACAGATTTGTTTCTGGCATTTCCATTTTTGGTTACTTTGTTGGTGGTTCGAAATGTACTTGGTGCGCTGCCGTGGCTGCGACCGATTACGGGTGACATGAGTTCAGTTCGATTCATAATCGTGTTGTTCGGGTTATTTGGTTGGATGGGTGTTGCGCGCATTGTTCGCGGGCAAGTGCTTTCACTCAAAGAGCGTGAATTTGTCGAAGCGGCACGCGCAGTAGGTGCATCGCGGCGTTACATCATTACTCGACATTTATTGCCGAATTCTGTTGGTCCGATCATGGTCGCGCTGACTTTTTCTGTAGTTGGCGCGATCATTGGCGAATCGACTCTTGCGTTTTTCGGCTATGGCCCGCAAGCGGGAGATGGCGCAACTTCATTGGGCATTCTCGTCGGTGCTGCCAAAGGTGCAGTGCAAACTGGGTATTGGTGGCTGGCGGTGTTTCCATGTTTGGTGTTGATTGTCATTGCCCTCAGCATCAATTTCATCGGCGATGCCCTGCGCGATGCGACTGACCCTCGACTTGATCGTGGCGTGTGATGGCTGAAAAAGTTTTAGAAATTCGCGATTTACATGTCACGTTTGACACGCCGTCTGGGCCGCTTGAAGCGGTGCGTGGCGTTGATCTAGATGTTTCAGCGGGCGAATTGCTTGGTGTAGTTGGTGAATCAGGGTCAGGCAAGTCTGTGAGTTTTTTGGCCACCATGGGGTTGTTGCCCGCGCGAGCGCGAGTGACAGGGTCTGTCTTGTTGGCCGGTGAACAACTTATCGGTGCGTCTGCCAAACAAATGCGTTCAGTACGTGGAAGATTGCTTTCGATGATTTTTCAAGATCCGCTGTCGGCATTGAACCCAGTACATCGCATCGGTGATCAAATTTCTGAAATGCTGAGGTCTCACCAGAATCTTTCGGCGCGCGACGCTGATAAACGAGCGGTTGAACTGCTCGACATTGTTGGAATTCCGCAGCCTGGCGATCGGGCCAGGCAATATCCGCACGAGTTTTCGGGCGGCATGCGTCAGCGTGTGGTAATCGCAATCGCAATTGCCAACAATCCGAAGGTTTTGATAGCCGATGAACCGACGACGGCACTTGACGTGACAGTTCAGGCCCAGATTCTTGAGGTTATCGAGCGCGTGCAAGAGCGCTTTGGCACCGCAGTCGTGTTGATCACTCACGATCTCGGTGTGATTGCGCGAGTCGCCGATCGTGTGAACGTGATGTATGCAGGTCGCAATGTCGAACAGGGCACGATCGAAAGTCTTTTTGATCATCCAAGTCACCCGTATACGCGAGGTTTGCTGGCTTCGTTACCGCGACCTGGCAAGCAGCGCTTAAAGCCGATAACAGGGTTTCCACCAAATATGTTGAACCCGCCGAGTGGTTGTGCGTTTCATACACGATGCGAGTACGCCGCCGATATCTGCAAGGGCGAGATGCCGCCGCTCGTCGGTTTCGGTGATTTGCAGACAGCTTGCGTACGCGCCAAAGAATTGCCAAAAAGCGAGAGTTTTGTATGAGTAGTGAATTGCTGAAGGTTACCAACCTCGTAAAAAATTTTGAATTACGTGTCAACAATGGTGCACGACGAAAAAAACGAATAGTTCAAGCAGTAACTAATGTTTCGTTTTCGGTTGACAAAGGTCAGACTCTTGGACTAGTCGGCGAATCGGGTTCAGGCAAGACCACAGTCGGTCGCTGTATCTTGCGCTTGATTGAACCAACCTCAGGCAGCGTTGAATTTGAAGGTCACGATTTGAGTTCGCTGAAGTTCGAAGAAATGCGTGCATTGCGCCGAAAGATGCAGATCGTGTTTCAAGACCCGTTCGCATCGCTTGATCCGAAAATGACCGTAGGTGCTTCGATTACTGAGCCGATGGTTGTGCAAGGGGTGCCGGGCGACCACTCAGACAAAGTAATTGAATTACTCGAGCTGGTCGGCCTATCTGCCGATCATGCACAGAGATTTCCGCACGAGTTTTCGGGTGGACAACGACAACGAATTGGTGTGGCGAGAGCCTTGGCGCTGAACCCGGCACTAATTGTTTTGGACGAACCTGTGTCTGCACTAGATGTAAGTATCCAAGCCGGTGTCGTCAACCTGTTCGAAGATCTGCAGTCGCGCCTTGGAATGAGTTACATATTTATTGCCCACGACTTATCGGTGGTGCAACATATCGCCGACCGTGTTGCTGTCATGTATCTCGGCAAGATCGTTGAGATTGGTGATCAAGAATCTGTGTATGCAAGACCGACGCACCCGTATACCAAAGCGTTGTTATCTGCCGTGCCTCTGCCTGACCCTAAAATAGAGCGAGCACGTCATCGCATCATGCTCGAGGGAGATGTGCCGTCACCAGTGAACCCTCCGTCAGGTTGTCGCTTCAGAACCCGTTGTTGGAAGGCGCAAGATGTTTGTGCGCAAGAAGAGCCGATGCTCACCGTTCGGCCGAGTGGTCAGATGTCGGCGTGCCATTTTCCTGAGTCTTAAAGGTAGAATTTTGGCGTGCGAAATATAGTCACCTACGTAACAATTGTGATCAATGTCGTTGCGATGCTCGCAATGATCGTCGGTGTGCTTTTGCACAGCGGTCGAGGTGGTGGTTTGTCGGATATGTTCGGTGGTGGCGGCGGCGCGGCGCTCGGTTCGGCGGCCGCTGAGCGTAATTTGAACCGGATAACGACTGTTTTGGCACTTGTGTGGGTTATTACAGTCATCGCGTTGGGGTTGTTGCTCACAAACTAGATAGATTTTGAATGCAAGTCGGAGTGGCGAAATTGGCAGACGCACCAGCTTAAGGGGCTGGCGCTCGTAAGGGCGTGTGGGTTCAAGTCCCACCTTCGACACAGTTGGTATTTCGTGAGCGAATGAAGATACGGTCAGCGAACGCTCAATATTTGCCGTGTAATCTTGCGTAAGTGGAAATCGTCATCTGATGCAGTCCGTTGATCGCGATGCTCTACAGAAAAAGACTCTGCGTGTCTTGGTGGCCGGGCAAGTCGTAGCGGCTGCGGCACTATCGGCGGCAGTAACGGTAGGCGCCTTTGTGATCCAAGACATTCTCGGTCAAGACACACCCTGGGGCGGCATCTCTAGTGCAACTTTCACGATGGGTTCGGCTTTTATGTCTCAAGTGTTGGCACGAATAATGAGTCGCAACGGTCGTCGCGTCGGTTTGCAATATGGTTACTCGCTCGCGATTGCGGGTGGTTTGCTTGCGGGATTAGCCGTCAATCGAAGCTCACTGCCGATGTTTATCTTGGGTCTTTTTCTCTATGGCTCAGGGCAGGCGTCAAATCTGCTGTCGCGGTATGCGGCGATGGATCTTGCGGCACCCGAACATCGCAGTCAGGCGATGAGTTACATTCTGTTTGGGTCGACGTTTGGTGCAGTTTTCGGCCCTGTGTTGATCAAACCTGCGGAGCGACTCGGTGTAGAAATTTTTGGCTGGTCATTATATGCCGGACCTTGGATTGCCTCGGCGTGTTTTTTTGTTTTCGCCCTGATTAATGTTGCGATTCGCCTTCGACCAGATCCACTCGAAGTAAGTGGTGGTTTGAATTCACAGCAGGGAGTTGGCGTAGTTACGCCCAATCTAGGTGCGGCTCTAACAATGATTCGATCCACTCTTAACGCTCGAATCGCACTTGCTGCCATGGTTATATCTCAAGTAACAATGGTTGCAGTGATGACGATGACACCCGTCCACTTAAAATTGCACGGTCACGAAAATGTTAGTCCTTATGTTATTTCTTTGCACATCGCTGGAATGTATGCGTTCAGCCCTCTTGTAGGAAAGTTCGCGGATCGTAAAGGCAAATTGTTGTCGATTTCACTTGGAGGTATTTTGCTTGTTGCGGCGACCGTGATGGCTGCTCTTGCTGGCGATGCCGCGACTTTGCTTTGGCCTTCGCTCTGGCTATTGGGAATCGGTTGGAGTTTCGGTCTCATCGGCGGCTCAAGTCTTCTAGTTGAGTCCGTGCCAGAAAACTCAAGAGTCACCGTGCAAGGAGCTGCTGACTTGCTGATGAGTTTTAGTGGCGGCATGGCAGGGTTTTCGAGTGGATTCATTCGTAAGGCATTTGGTTTTCATATGCTCAGCAATCTGGGAACGGTGCTGGCTCTCGTATTAGTGATCATCGGCTTCAGACGCCTGGCAAATGTGCGTATCGCACATCGTGCATCATGACCGAAATAGCCGTCACGAGTCGCAAAAAGAATTGGTCGAATTGGGCGGGTAATCAAAGAGTTAAAGGGGTCTCACAGTTCGCGCCGAGCAGTGAATTTGAGATTCAGCAGATCGTGAGATTCGCTGTCGATCACAATAAGCGTGTCAAGGCGGTCGGTTCGGGTCATAGTTTCACTGGCATTGCTCTCGCCGAAGAAGTTCTGGTTGATTTGTCAAATTATGACGAGGTGGTCGCAGTTGACAAACAAGCGATGACAATAACCGTGCAGTCTGGAATTCAATTGACGAAGCTGAATTTGATCTTGCATGAAAACGGTTTGGCGATGCAAAATCTTGGAGATATTGCATATCAGACAATTGCCGGGGCGATTTCAACTTCGACCCACGGCACTGGTATCAAGTTCACCGGTATTGCTAATCAAATCTGTGCAATGCGACTAGTTTTAGCCGACTCGACGGTAGTTGAGTGCTCGACGATCTTGAACCCGGAGCTTTTTCACTGTGCAAGAGTTGGGCTCGGTGCCGTGGGTCTTATTAGCACCGTGACCATTCGAGTTGTATCTGCTTTCAATTTGTCGGTTATCGAAGAACCGATGCGGGTCGATGAATTGCTGGCGAAACTTGATCACCATGTAGAAAGTAACGACCATTTCGAGTTTTTTTGGGTGCCACACACCGAATGGGCGTTGACGAAGCGAAACAATCGCACGAATCAGCCGCCACGTCCAATGAGTAAATTTTCACATTGGTATTCAAAAATATTGATGGAAAACTACGCATTTGGCGCTGTTTGTAAGCTTGGTCGGGCAATACCATTCCTCATCCCAAAATTGGCGAAGGCATTGCCATCGTCTGGTCGCGTTGAATATTGCGATAGCAGCTACAAAGTCTTCGCCAGTAAACGAATTGTTCGCTTCTATGAGATGGAGTATGCGATTCCTCGAGAAGCCTGCGAGGAAGCATTGAATCGGGTGCGTAGAATGGTGGAAGATAGTGGGTTCTTCCTGAATTTTCCTGTTGAGGTTCGCTTTACAGCCCCAGATGAGATTCCGCTAAGTACAGCGAGCAATCGAGAGTCTGCGTATATCGCGGTTCACATATATAAAGGAATGAACTACGTGCCATATTTTAAAGAAGTTGAATCAATCATGAATTCGTATCAGGGCCGACCGCATTGGGGCAAGTTGCATTTTCAAACCGCCGAGACTCTTGCACAGCGTTATCCGCAGTGGGATTCGTTTCAGGCTGTGCGAAATTCGGTCGACCCTTTGCGAGTGTTTTCGAATCGGTACATCGAAACAGTGCTGGGAAAATAGTCATGAAAACTTTCATTGATGTTGGTGTGCCAAAAAAGTTCGCCGACAAATTATCAAGTCGAGGTATTGCATCGCCGTTTGAGATTCAAGAAGCGGCATTGCCAGATGGTTTGGCAGGGCTTGATGTTTGCGGCAAAGCGCCGACAGGCTCGGGCAAGACAATCGCCTTCGGACTCGTCTTAGCCGTAAGACTTCAAAAGTCAAAACCTGGTCAGCCAGGTGGCTTAGTTCTTGTACCAACTCGAGAATTGGCGATTCAGGTCGCAAAAGAAATCGGCATGCTTTGCGAAGGCACCGAACTGCGCGTGGCGTCTGTTTATGGTGGCGCGGGCTATGGACCTCAAGTTAAGGCAGTCCGTGGCGCGAGCATCATCGTTGCTACACCAGGTCGACTCGAAGATTTGCTCGAGCGCCGTGACATGTCGTTGAGCGCAGTGACGATAGCCGTTCTAGATGAAGCCGATCGCATGTCTGATATGGGTTTTTTGCCGGCAGTCCGAAGAATTTTGCGAGCCCTGCCGAAGCAACGTCAGGTGCTCTTGTTCTCGGCAACTCTCGATGGCGACATCTCTCAAGTTGTCAAAGAGTTTCAAAATAATCCGAAGCGCCACGAGTCGAAATCGCAAGAGGCCGAGCCGGATATTGATCACAAGTTCTGGCTCGTTGGTCGCAATGATCGAGTCTCGACGATTTCGCAACTTGTAAATCATTACGAACGAATCATTCTGTTTAGTCGTACAAAGCACGGGTGCGACCGACTTGCCAAGCAACTTGATAACGCAGGTGTTCGCTCGTCAGTGATTCACGGCAATAAGAGCCAGGCCCAGCGTGAGAGATCACTTGAAGAGTTTCGTCGCGGAAAATCCAATGTGTTGGTCGCGACCGATGTAGCGGCTCGGGGGATTCACATCGATGATGTGCCGTGTGTAGTGCATTTTGACCCACCCGCAGACCACAAAGATTACATTCACCGCTCAGGTCGAACAGGTCGCGCAGGTTCAAAAGGTGTGGTCATTTCATTGGTAGATCCGTCGCAAAGACGCTCAGTAAGCAGACTTGCGCGTGATGCAAAAGTTGAGGCTGATTTCATCGCCCCAGAATTAGGATCGTCTGACCCAGACCAGATCAGAGCACGCCCTGGCGAGTTGGGTGGAGTTCTTATAGGCGTCGGAGCGCCAACCGATTAATAGCTAGAAGCAAATATCTTGCGGACGAATCGGAACACGAGGCAAATCTTTGCCAGTGGCGTTGCGAATTGCCGCAGCAATCGCAGGCGTTACTGAAATACATGGTGGCTCACCGATACCTTTGGCGCCGAGTGGGGCTTGAGGTTCAGGTTCTTCGATCATTACCGCGACGACGGTTGGTGCATCAAGGGCTGTAGGCAGCAAGTAGTCAGTGAAACTTGGATTGCGCATTTTGCCCTTGTCTAGAACGATTTCTTCCATTACGGCAAGGCCAAGACCTTGAGCAATGCCGCCTTCGATCTGGCCGAGTGCGGCGATCGGATTCAACACTCGACCGACATCTTGCGCTGTGGCTATCTGAATGACTTTTACTAGACCGAGTTCGACATCTACGTCGACAACTGCGCGGTGGGCAACAAATGCGAACGCAACATGACAGTTGCCTTGACCATTTTCGTCGAGTTCTTCTGTTGGGCGGTGGTGGTGTTCGAACGTTTCGTCGATCAAGACACCAGATGACGCCTCGATGACGCTTATTCGAAAGTCACCGATCATGTCGACAACGTCGGTGTCTTCTATGACGAGTCGCAATGGGTCGATGTTGTATTTTTTGCCAACATGTTCGAATAGTCGCTGGCGAACTAGGCGACACGCACCATCAACGGCGCCGCCGCTCATCCAGGTTTGGCGAGATGCCGAGGTGCTACCAGCAGAGCCGATGCCGGTATCAACAGTGTCTAGAACAACTTCGTCGACACCCAATACAGAGCGAGCAATTTGTGGTGCAAGAACAACGAATCCTTGGCCAACTTCGACTGTTGCGTATTTAAGTGTGGCGACGCCATCTTTGAGTTGGCATCTTGCGGTGGCGAAGTCATCAAATGTTTCGCTATACATCAAGTTTTTGATCGATACACCCCAGCCGACACCGCGGACAATGTTGTGCGGCAATGATGTAAGCCCAGAGCCACCCACGATTTCGAGTGGGTGAGCGTTCTCTGCAAGAGGAGCGGGCAAGGGTATTGCGTCTGTCTCCCGAATGCATCGTGCGACTGGGGCGACACTTTCTACAACTTGTCCAGTAATCAACTTGTCGCCAGTGACCATCGCATTACGCAGTCGCACTTCAACTGGTGACAAGCCACATGCGATCGCCAATTTATCCATCTGACTTTCGTGAGCGTAACAAGCCTGAACAACACCGAAACCTCGCATGGCGCCACACGGTGGGTTGTTCGTGCGTACTGCGTAGCCGTCAACCGTGGCGTTAGCGCACCGATACGGCCCTTGAATGTGCGTAACGCCGTTAATTAAAACTGCTGAACTTGTAGATGCATAGGCACCACCGTCAAAAACAAGCCTGGCCTCAATGCGTAAAATTTCGCCTTCTCGCGTTGCATGATGACGCATTGAAATTTTGGCTGGGTGTCGATGAACGTGACCATAAAAAGATTCTTCGCGACTGTATTGCATTTTGATCGGACGCGAAGTTCGAAGAGCAAGCAATGCGCAGTGCACTTGCAGGCTGATGTCCTCGCGGGCACCAAAGGCACCACCAACACCGCCGAGTGTTAACCGAACTTTTTCATTCGGTAAATCTAAACATGCGGCAATCTGTTTTTGATCTTCATGAAGCCACTGTGTGGCAACAAACATCTCGATGCCTTTGCCACCACTGTCGGGCATCGCCAACGCAGCTTCGAGTCCAAGAAATGCTTGATCTTGCATTCCGATTTCGTAGGTGCCCTCGACAATTATTTCGCCCTGTAGGTTCTGATCGCCGGTAAGTATTTGCTGACGTCGAATCACGTTGCCGTCAGGATGAATTGGTGGAGTAGTCGATTGAATGGCGAGTTCTGCATCAGTTAATGGCGACATAACCTCGTAATCAACTTTGATTGCTGCAAGTGCGCGCCGACATGTTTCAGGGTGATCTGCAGCAACCGCAGCGATCGGCTCACCGACGTAGCGCACGAAATCTTTGGCAAATACGGGTTGATCACTCGAGATGAGACCGTAAGTCTTTTTACCAGGAACATCGTCGGCGGTGATTATTGCTTCAACACCCGAAATCTTGTATGCCGATGACAAGTCAATGCTGATTATTCGCGCATACGGGTGTGGGCTTCGCAGAGTTGCACCCCACAACATGTTTTCGGCATGCAAGTCTGATGAAAATTCGAATCTTCCCTGAACCTTTGCCGAGCCATCTGGGCGAATAGCCGACGCACCGAGAATGTCACGACGCGTCGAGGTGTCAACAGCAGAACTCATAGGGTTTTTGCTTTACGAACTGAGACTGCCTTGTCGACAGCTTCAAAGATTCGGCCGTAACCAGTGCACCGGCAGATATTGCCCGAGATGGCCTCTTTGATTTCAATTTCGGATGGGTCAGAGTTTTGAGAGAGAAGATGTTCGATTGCAACCACGAGACCCGGCGTACAGAAACCACATTGAACTCCGCCTTCGGTAACGAAAGCATCTTGTACTTCGGTGAGAGAGTCACCGGCAGAAACATTCTCAACAGTTTTAATCTCAGAATCGATCGCTGTTGCTGCCATCACGAGACACGAACAGACAGCCTGTCCGTCCATGATGACGGTACAACTGCCGCATTCGCNNCACGCTCCTTTAGTACCCGGCAAATTAAGACGCTCGCGCAAAACGTAAAGCAGGCTTTCGCCAACCCACGAGTCGCGTATCTCGTGTGTTTTGCCGTTGACTCTGAGATTATAAATTTCTGAATTTGGGTTCATTGAGAATTTGCCCTTGTCAGCAATCGTCGAGCTAGAACAGAAACAGCATGGCGTCGGTAGGTAGCAGTGCTGCGGTGGTCATCTATTGGTTTAGATTCATTTGCGATTCGGTCGCCGAATTCTTGCAGCAAATTTGGAGAAATCGTTGCTTTAGTTTTTAGATTCATTTCCGACGCGAGCCACGACTCAGTTTCGCGGCATCGAATAATTGTTGGGCCAACGGCGCCAAGGGCGACTGCAATAGTGCCATTCGCGCGGTTGACAACGAGACAACAAGAGGCGACCGAAATCACCATGGCATTTCGCACACCGACTTTTGCATAGCCTTGCCATCCTGAAACAATCGGCAATGTAGTTGAGACGATTATTTCGCCTGGCAGTCGGGCGTTTCGCTTAACTCCAACCATGAAATCGTGAACCGAGACCGACCTCGAAGCTTCGGCACTTTGTAAATTGACAGTTGCGTCTAGAGCACTTAGAACCGGCAAGGCATCGCCAGCAGGTGAACATGTGCCGAGATTGCCGCCGATTGAACCTGCGCTGCGGATTTGTGGTGAGCCGACTGTGCGCGCGGCCTGGGCGAGTGCCGGCAGATGTCGGGCGATTTCGCCATGCTCCATTTGCTGATAGGGCAGACCAGCACCGATCGTGACTTGGGACTTTTTGGTATCA